>JAAXWY010000052.1 GCA_013334745.1 Coriobacteriia bacterium | reverse complement strand
CATGTAGCCGATGTCCTCACCCACGAAGCGGCCCTCGAAGACCGGCTCCCGCAGCGTGCCCGTCCAGCGCCCGGTGAAGCGGCCGCCGTGCTCCGCACCCAGAGCGACGAGCTCTGCGAGCGTCACCTCATCGGTGAAGCCGACGACACGGTAGTTGCTCGAATGCACCTTCAGCATCAGGCCGGTGCGGTCGGACAGCACCCGCTCGTAGTCGGCGAGGTGCGTCTTATTGGTGGTGCCGACCTCAACCATCGTCGCACCGGACTCGGCCATGATGTCGGGGATGCGGAAGCTCCCGCCGATCTCGACGAGCTGCCCACGCGACACGATCGCGTCGCGTCCGCGAGCCAACCCCGCGATGCCGAGCATGACCGCCGCGGCGTTGTTGTTGACCGCCATCGCGGCCTCCGCGCCCGTAAGCCGACAGAGCAACGACTCGATGTGGACGTGCCGGCTGCCGCGCTCTCCGCTGTCGACGTCGTACTCGAGCGTCGAGTAGCCGCGAGCGACACCGGCGACGGCCTCGGCTGCGGCCTCAGAGAGCACGCTGCGTCCGAGGTTGGTGTGCACGATGATGCCCGTCGCGTTGACTACCGGTCGCAGACTCGGGCGCGCTGCGAGCGTGGCACGCGCAAGCGCATCGCGGGCGACCGACTCGGCCCCGGGCGTGAGCGGCTCGCCGGCCAGCAACCGTGCACGCGCATCATCGATGGCCGCGCGGACGGCATCCACCACGAGTGCCCGCGGAACCGAACCGAGTGTCTCGGTAAGCACCGGGTGTGCGAGGACCTCGTCGGTCTTGGGAAGCGTTCTCAGCAGCGCGTTTGTGTCCATGCGGCGATTGTAGCCGAGCAGGTCGCTCGCCGCCCACACGTCCGTTCACACCGCCTGCCGACCATACGTGCCGACCGCCCGACATAGGCGGCGTACGCCACCCGCTCCCACTAGACTCGGTGCCGGCAGGGAGGAGGGCGCGTGGGACCGATCATCATCCAGACTGAGCGCCTCAACCTGCGCACGTGGACGAGCAGGGATCGCGCGGCGTTCGCACTGATCGCCCACGAGCCCGAGGTGGTTCGTTGGCTCAACCGAGGCGAGCCGCTCCCCGCCGACCAAATCGACGGCTTCATCGCTCGTCAGGTCGGCAGCCAGCGCGAACGCGGATGGTGCCGATGGGCCGTCGAGCTTCGCGAAACCGTCCCCGAGGACCCCACAGGCATCGTCGGATTCTGCGGATTCGGCTGCAACCTCGCCCCGGAGGTCGAGCTGGGCTGGACCCTCCTGCCGCAGCTCTGGGGACGCGGGCTTGCGACAGAAGCGGGGCGCGCTGCGCTCAAGTACGGCTTCGAGACGATCGGATTCGCGCAGGTGTTCTCGGCGATACTGCCCGAGAACGCCGCCTCGAGAGCGGTCGCCGACAAGTGCGGCCTCGTGCTCGACGGGGTGTTCCTGGAGGAGGGCGAGCCGACGCTTCGTTATGTCGCGCACAACCCGCACCCCGACGCGCAGCGGGACGGCAAGTTCATCTTGAGCTGCGAGGCGCGTGGACCGTCTGTGCTTCGGCCCGGTTCGGGTGACGCTACGCGATCGTAAGCACGTCCGGATCGGCCACCAGGGCCGCGACGCTATCCGGCATCGCACCCACGGCACCTGCCTGCAGGTCGTCCTTGAGGCCCAGGAAGTCCAAACAGGTGCCGCATACCTTCACGGCGACCCCGTTCTCGACGAGCAGTGCCAGGTCGTCGAGCGACTTCGAGCCCGTGCACGCCAGTCGCACGCCGCCGTTCATGAGCATCACCGCGCGTGGCTGCTCTTCGTTGCGCGCCAGCGAGTAAAGGAAGTTCTTCATCAGTATCTCGCCGAGATCATCGCTGCCTCGACCTATTCGATCAGTGACGATGAAGACGCGCTTGGCCATGATGGACTCCCTTGCACAACGATAGCGACAGGCGATACGTGTTTTCAGCCGTGATTATACCGCTCGCCCGTCGTTGCGCTAGCCGACGATGACTCGCCCGTCCGCCCCCGCGACGCAATCACCGATACGGGCAGCGAGTACGCCGCGCGCTGTGAGTTCGGATGCCAGCTCTGCGGCGTGGTCAGCCGGCACAGCCATAAGCAATCCACCGCTGGTCTGGGGGTCGCACAGCAGCCGCATCCAGACCTCGGCATCCGCGTCGGCATCCCAGTCCGTGAACTCGCCCGCCCACTCGATGAGATCGGTGGTCCTGCCAGGCGCCACGTTGTCCTCGGCGTATCCGAGCGCACGCTCGAACACCGGGATGCTCGCAAGCTCGATCCGCGCACAGACCCCACTCGCCTCGACCATCTCGTGAACGTGTCCGAGCAGCCCGAAACCTGTCACATCGGTCGCCGCATTGACGCCCACCGCCACCATCGCCTCGCAGGCGGCCCGGTTCAGCGTCGCCATCGACTCGATGAACTCGCGGGCGGTGTCCTCGGTCTCGAGGCCTCGCTTGATCGCAGTCGCCATGATGCCGGTGCCGATGGGCTTGGTGAGTAGCAGCGCATCGCCCGCGTGCGCACCACGGTTTCGCACGACCTTATCGGGGTGCACGACGCCCATCACCGAGAGCCCGAACTTCGGCTCTTTGTCATCGATCGTATGCCCGCCGACCGTGACGGCGCCCGCCTCGGCCACCTTCTCGGAGCCGCCTCGCACCACCTCGCCCACGATGTCGGGACCGAGCGAGCATGGGAACGCCAGCAGGTTCATCGCGGTAAGCGGCCTGCCGCCCATCGCGTAGATGTCGGAGAGTGAGTTCGCGGCGGCGATACGCCCGAAGTCATACGGGTCGTCGACGATGGGCGTGAAGAAGTCGACCGTCAACAAGGTGGCGATGTCATCGGTCAGTTGGTAGACGGCGGCGTCATCGCTGGTCTCGAAGCCCAAGAGCAGCGAGTCGGAGTCGCCCGGCGCGATCTTGTCGAGCACGGCCTTGAGGTCACCCGGACCCCACTTCGCCGCTCAACCGGCCTTGCTCGACAGCTGCGTGAGCCTGATCGGCTCTGCGGTATCGCTCATCGTCCACCCTCCTCCCGCGCGTACGTGAGGCGCAACGCGAGCGCGCCGTTGGCCTCGATGGCCACCGAGAAGGTGCGCCCATCGACCAGGACCGGACTTCCACCGCGAACGTCGGCGATCTGTGCAACGCCTCGATCCGCCGAGAAGGTCGCCTCGATCCGTGCGGGTGCGTGGTTGATCAGCAGCGCGACATCGTCGGCGTCTCCCTGCAGCAGCGACACCTCGATGTCGGGCGAGTCGCAGTCGATCGGCGCGATGCAGCCCGCCGAGCGGGCGACCGCCCCGTAGACCTCGGAGAGGAGTGCCGCCACCGGTGCCGGCGTAGCCCACGGGTCGCCCTGCGCGATGCCTCGCTCGATGGGAGCCGCGATGTAGACCGCGCGTCCCTGACCGACCGCGTTGACCGTGAGCAACGGACTGCCCTGCTCGTCGGTGGCCACGATCGTGGCACTCCCACCGCCGAGTTGCGCGAAGTTCGAGACCGCGAACCGCGCGTCGAAGCTCTCAAGCGCACCGAGAACGTCGGCGTGCGCCACACGACACGAGAACAGTTCGCGCGGGCCGTCGTCGCCTCGAAACTCGACGCCGAACAGTTCGCGGATTCCTGGATGCGCGTCACCGCCGCCGTACGAAAGCACGAGCGCGCCACCCGCCTGGACGAACTCGGTCAGGCGCTCCCAGGTGTCATCGAGCAGGTTGAACGCGCTGGGCAGAATGAGCACGGAGTACGCCGAGAGGTCATCTGTCTCGTAGGCGACCGTGACCGGCAGGTGGGCGCGCTTCGCGCCGGTGAACGCGGCGAGGCACGACCGCGGGTCCACGAGCGACGCGAGATCCGGCAGCGGGTTGAAGCGCTCCGCAGGCATGATGACGGCGGTGCGCTCCGGTGCGGGTACGTGGTGCTTGAGGTCGATACGCGCCACGGAGCGAACGAACGACTGCATCTCAGTGAAGGACGGCTTGGGCTGCCCGTAGGAGTCGGTGACCCCCACGAGGGACTCGAACGGGTCGACGAAGTACGGCTCGCGACGCTCCGTGGCAAGATCGCGCAGGCGTCGGGCAAGCACGCCTGCCGAACGGTTTGCGAGCGCGGTCCACAGCGACGTGCGCAAGGCCGCCGCCTCTTCGACCGGCGAGAAGTCCAGCGAGAGCACGCCCGCGTCATCAGAGACGATCGGATTGCCCCTGTCGGCGAGATGGAGCAGAAACGCCTCGAGGTAGGTGGACGGCCCGGAAGTGACCGGCCCCTCGGCGGCGTACGCACGATAGGCGGCGGTGACGTGACTGACCGAGAACTCGCAGGTGGCGATCGCGTCTCGGGCGTCCACGCCGGTCGCACGCATGAGCGTCTCGGCATCGGCACCCAGAGCGATGGGCCGCTTGGGATCGACCTCACGAACCGCCTCGCGCAAGATGCGAGTCCACTCATCGAGTTCATGCTTCTCGGTGAATCCCGAGAGGAACGCCTCGTTGGCCAACTGCCACGCGAACACTCCCGCGTCGCCTCGCAGCTGGCGGATGACCTCTTGGACCAGTGAGACCTCGCGCTGGATGAGATAACCATCGGTACGCGGATCGCGGCGTACACCCCACGCGACGTCAACGAGATCGGAGTGCGAGTCGTCGGCGAAGAAGCACACGATAGCCTGCATGCCGTGGGTGCGGATGGACGCGATGATGTCGGCAAGGTGTTGCAGGGCGTCCTCGTCGTAGCGGCTGACCTGCGGTTCGAGCACGCGCCACGACACGAACACGCGCACGAGCCCGAAGCGGGCGCCGTGCAGCAGGTCAAGGTCGTCGCCGAGGTTCCCGGCGTAGAACAGGTCGCGCTCCCCCGCCTCCTCGTCGACCGGATACAGCGAGACCCCCAGCGGGAAGATCGGATTGCGCGTGCGTGCGCGAGCGACCTCTTTTGCGCTGACGGTAGCAGCCGCCTCGGGAGCTCCGAGGACGGAATCGGTCGGCGCACCTGTGGGAGCCGCGGCGGGAGCAGCCGGCATGGTGACTCGCCGCTGTGGCGGTCTGGTACCGCCTCTACGCGTCGGCATCGTCGGCCCTCCCCTCGACGTAGGAATCGAAGAGGCGGCGGAAGAGACCTTGCCGGCGCGTGTCGTGATAGGCGGCGCGGCGCACTTCCCACGCGGCGGTCGCGTGCTCGCCCTCGGTGAGCAACGCAGCGGCCAGACCGAAGCGAGCCCTGACGCAGGCGGGGTCGAGCTCGACCGCACGGAGGTACGCCTGCTTGGCATCGGAGTACCGCTGCAGCCCGAGAAGCGACTCGGCGAGCAGCACGTGCGGCATCGGCTCGTTGGGGACGGCACGAGCCAGTGCTTCGAAGACCCGCGTCGCGTTGCGGTTGAGCCCAGGGCGCTTGTGGAACGCGGCGCCGAGAACGTAGACGCCGGTCGGCGTCTTGGTGCTGAGCGCCAGACAGCGAAGCGCGACCGACATCGCCTCGTTGACCGCCTCCTGCTTCAGGTAGAGGTACCCTGCCAGCGCGAGGGCCTCAGGGTCCGCCGGATCGTCGTTGAGAATCAGTCGAATGAGGTCCGCCGCCCCGAAGTAGTCCTCCTCAAACGCGAGCGCGAACGCCGCGGCAAGGCGGGCATCGCGGTCGGCTTCGACCTCATCGGGATGAGGCGCCGGAGAGCCGTCGTCATAGACGCCGGCAAGCGCGAAGAAGAAGTCGTCCTGGCTCGGGTCGAGTTCGCCGGCTTTGCGGAAACCCGGAAGAGCGGTCGCCACGCCCTCACGCTTGAGCGCGGCGATAGCGAGGTTGTACATCGCGCGCGGCTCGCTCGGGTCGAGTTCCAGGGCGCGACGCCATGACTCGATCGCCTCGCCCTCAAACGCACCGGCGGCGAACGCCTCGCCGAGCTGGACGTGTGCGGTCACGAGGTCCGGCACAACCTCGGCAAGCTCGTGCCAGACGAGAATCGACTGGTCCCACATCCCGCCGCGACGGTCGTAGGCCAGACCGAGCGCAAGGTAGGCCGGCGCGCAGTCGGGGTCGAGCTCGATGGCGCGACTCGCCGAGCGGATGGCTTCGTCGTAGAAGTCGCCCTCAAGGAACAGGTCCGCGAGCAGGGCGTGGACGACGGGGTCGCTCTCGTCGAGCAGAAGCGCCTGGTAACACGCATCGACCGCAGAGGCCACACGGCCCTCGCGGGAGAGGTCATCGGCGAGCTTGGAAAGCCGACTCCGCCCGCTCACGACGTCACGCCCATCTTCGCGGCGGCCTTGGCGACGAGCTTGAGCGCGCTTTCGGCTCCACGCGACACGCCGTTGGCGCCGACCGAACGAGCAAGCGTGGTGTCGGCGACGAACGGGCCACCCGCCACAAACAGCACGACGTCATCGCGCCCGCCCGCCGCGAACATCTCGCGGACGCGCACGACACTTCGCGCGGTCGAAAGCATGTGAGCGAAGACGATGAGGATGCGCGCACCGGTCTCATCGGCACGCGCAAGAAAGTCGGTCGGGCGCACATCCGTGCCAAGATCGACGACGCGGTGGCCGGCCTCTTTGAGCGCGGCAGCCGTGATCTGCTTGTCGATGGAGTGCAGATCGTGGTGCATCGTGCCGACCAGCACGGTGACGCCGGTGTCCTGAGCGGTCGCGGGCGGAGTCACGAAGCTGGTGACCTGCTCGGCGACGACCGAACCCTGCGTGAAGGTGTACTCGTCGATGGTGCCGTCCGCCCACGCCCCGCCGAGAAGCGACATCGCAGGCGCGAAGATGCGGTCGAACAGCTGCGCCTGCGCAACCCCGCTGCGCTTGGCGCGCTCGATGACGTTGATCGCCGCAGCGGCGTCATGGCTCACGAAGGCTGCGTACAGCCTCGCGGGCGCATCGTCTGCCATCGGTGCCATGCCTCCTCCGTCGCATCGCGTCTTCGCCGGGAGTAACCGCCCCCGGGCGTAGTATCCCATCGTCGTGCTTCAGCGCGAACAAGGCGCAAGCGCCTCGCCGCGCGGTGCGTGCGCTGGTAGCGGCGGTGGGAGTCGAACCCACATGGTCCGTGAGGACCGGCGGATTTTAAGTCCGCTTCCTGTGCCAATTCGGATACGCCGCCACGCCCCTACGCGTCATGCTCACCGCGCCCGGTTTCGGCCCCGTGACGCAGGTCGCGATAGGTGTCGAGAAGTATCCCATACAGGATGTCGTGCTCGCTCACGAGTGTGGAGTCCAGCCCGGCAAGCGCAAGCACGGTCTCGATGACGATGCCACCGCCGACGATCACGGAAGCCCGCTCCGGATGCAGCCCCACGACCTCGCGGCGACGTGCAAGCGGCAGCCCCGACAGCGTGTCGATGATGTCGGTGAGCCGAGGACCGGTCAGACAGCTCAGGTGCACCCGCTCGGAATCGTACGACGCGAGCTCGAGTTCGATCGCCGAGAAGGTCGTCGCGGCGCCCGCAAGCGACACCATCGTCCTGGGCTTTGATCGCAACGTCTCGAAGAACGGCCTGACCTGCGAGGTCACGTAGCCGCGCGCCTCATCGAGCTCGCGGGATGTCGGTGGGTCCGAAGCGAGGAACATCTCGGTGATCCGCCGCGACCCCACATCGATGGAGCGCATGGCCTCGATATCGCACACGCGCCCACCGTCATCGAGCTCCGACGAGCCGAAGATGAGCTCCGTGGAACCTCCGCCCACGTCGACCACGAGCAGCCCATCGCCGGTGACGGAGTACGCCGCGCCGAAAAATGACAGCCGAGCCTCGGTCTCACCGTCGATGATTCGTGGCTCCACGCCCACCGAGGCGAGCGCCGCGAGCATCTCATCGCCGTTGCTCGCATCCCGGCTCGCACTGGTCGCGACGGCGGTGGTCGCCGCCACGCCGTGATCCGCGATCGCCGTCGAGTAGCCCGACACGACTGCTCGCAGACGCTCGATGGCATCGGCCGACAGCCGCCCTGACGCGGCCAGTCCCTGTCCGAGGTGCACGATGTCGGTGCGCCGCTCAACCTCTGTGATGCCTGTCGCGCTCACGTCGGCGACCAGCATCCGGGCCGTCACGGTGCCGATGTCCACTGCGGCGAGCCGCATGGTCTGGCTCATGCATCCCCCTGTTCGGTCGCCGGGCATACAGGCCCGGCGCAGCGATCGTCGACGCATTCGTGCGCCACGCCAGCCAGGAACTCGGCGCCGATCGGATCGGCCTCGCCGAGCAACGCGAGCGCCACGTGCAGGTGCAGGCACTTCACGCCGAGCGGGTCGCGCTGCCCTCCGATACCGACGGTGGGGCACGCATCGACGCCCCCGGATTCGGCCGCTCGCAGCTCACGGACGCGGGCGTCGAGTGCGCGAAGCGCACCCGCGAGCGACTCGTCGCTCGCGGCGCGTGCCGCGAAGCGCGCGACGGCGCCGGAGGACTCCTCGGCGGCGACGGCTTCGGCGAGATGCGGGCAGGTCAGCCACGCCAGTGTGGGAAACGGCGTACCATCGGCCAGACGCGACGGGGAAACGATCACAGTCGGCCGATGAAAGCTGCAGCGCGCGGCTACCCGGTACGGCTCGCGCGGCGTCCGACCGATCTGGGCGGCGACGAGCTCAGACTCCCGCTCCCAGAGAGCGTCGGGCCCGCCCGACAGGGTCACTGGACGCCGAAGACCGCGTCGAGGAAGGCCGTCCACTGGCCGACCGGCGGCTTCACCGCCTCCTGAGAGTCGATCTCGGGCGCGAGTGCGACCGATGCGACCTGCGTGGTCTCGGTGCCGTCGATGACGACCATCTGGTGCTCGCCGCTCTTGACCATGCCGAGCTGAAGCCGGGCGTAATCCTCGACACCCTCGGGCGTACGGAGTCGGTCGACCTGCGCGCTGAGACGGTCGTTTCGAGACCTGATAGCGTCGAGCTCGGCCTGCAGCCGTGCCCGCTCGCGGGTCTCTCGGTAGTCGACTCGCGCAACCGGATAGTAGGCCGCGATGAACAGCGCCACCGCCGTGATCACGACGAGCGGCAGAAGCCACCAGCGATGGGCGATGGACGACGTGACCTGCTCGCGAACGGAAGTGGGTTTGCGGGTGCGCACGGCCGCCTTGGCAGCAGGAGTGTGCTGTGTGCGTTTTCGGGATGCCGAAGACGGCGCAGGCTGCGGCAACCTCATTGAGGTCGCCCTTACTGCGCTCGCTGAAACCCCTAGCTGCGTGTTCCTCGGCGTCATACCTCAGAGTCCTATGTGCAGGTCAGCGATTCGGCGACCGGGCAGGCCGCCTCGCGACTGATGGTAGCACCAAAGAATCGCGCTGTCGCCTAGAGGTAAGGTTGAGGTTGAGTGATACGAACAGGTGTTCGACGCGGCCAGCTTCGACAGCACCCTCAGCAAAATGCCTGCTCAGACGGTGTATCTAGACCTCTCGAACGAGAATGAAGTCGGTCCCGCCGATGTGCCGCGACGCTCGACCTGCGGTGATCGCAATCTTGCTGCCTCGTGCTACAGAGCCCGATTCGACCAGCGCATCGCACGTCTCGTCGAGCAAGACGTCGGTGTCCTCCGAGAACCCGACGACGATCGCGCGCACTCCCCACACGAGCCCGAGCCCGCGGGCCACCGCGTCGTCGGGAGTCACCGCCACGATCGGTCGCTCAGGCCTGTGGCGCGCGACCGCAAAGGCTGTGGCGCCGGAACGCGTGACCGGGACGATGGCCGCTAGGCCCAAGTCGGCGGCGAGATCGCAGACGGCAGCGCTCACAGCGATCTGAACATCTGTGGTCACGTCGTGCTCATCCCTCGCCTGCTCTCCCACAGCCTCCTCGGCGGTCGAAGCGATACGCGACATCGTCTCGACTACGAGCACGGGGTGCGCCCCCACGGCCGTCTCGCCTGACAGCATTACCGCATCGGCCCGCGAGAAGATTGCGTTCGCGACGTCACTGGCCTCGGCGCGCGTGGGGGCCGGATCGTGTGTCATCGATTCGAGCATCTGTGTGGCGATGACCACGGGTTTGCCGCCGCGGCGTGCCGCCGTGATCGTCTTGCGTTGGATGACCGGGACCTGTTCGGGTGCGGTCTCGACCCCCAGATCGCCGCGAGCGACCATCACAGCATCGGCGGCCTCGACGATGGCTTCGACCTGTGCGACAGCCTCGTGCTTCTCGATCTTGGCGACGATGGGGATCCGTCTCGCCATCATCGAGCGCAGAGCATGCACGTCATCGGCCGACCGTACGAACGACTGCCCGATAAAGTCGACATCCGCCTCGCACGCCCAGGCGATCACGGCTCGGTCCTCGGCGGTGATGGGATCGACGGCGAGCGTGACCCCCGGGACATTGACGCCCTTGTTGCTGGCGAGCACTCCGCCGGCGAGCACCACCGTCTCAACCAAGGCCGCGGCTGTGTCCGTTGCCGTGACCTCGAGCTCGATGCGGCCGTCGTCAAGGAGGATACGATCACCGACCGAGAGGTCGGCAGCGAGACCGGTGTAGGTGATACATGCACGGGAGGCGTCACCGGTGCACCGGTCCGACGCGATGGTGAAGCGAGCCCCCGAGACCAGCTCGGTTCCGGGTGCCATGTCGCCCACGCGTATCTTGGGGCCGGCCAAGTCCACGAGAACGCCCAGCTGACGACCGCATCGTGCTGCCGCAGCACGAACGGCACCAAGTCGCGTGTCCATATGCGCAACCGTGCCGTGGGCGGCGTTGAGTCGAACGACGTCGACTCCGGCGGCGATCAGGCCGTCGAGCACCTGCGGGTCATCGGTCGATGGACCGAGTGTCGCGACGATTCGGGTACGGCGCATGGGAGAGCTCCTTCGCCCGTGGCGAGTGAGACGGTGGTGCTACTCGATCGGCTTGGGGAGCCGAACGATCTGGATGCCTTCGTCGATGCGGCGAACTGTGACCTCATCGCGCCCGAGCCGGTGCACCGCAGTGCGCAGGTTGCCGTACAGACGCTCCATACCCTGGTCCGGTGTGCGAACCAGCAGCACGCGCTCGCCCGCGGTCATGAAGTAGCGAACAACTCTCGTGGCGGCACCACGCGGCGCCGGGTACGGCACCTCGAGCGTGCGGCTCTCGAACTCCCAGATGTCCTCGGGCGCGACATCGGCATCAAACGACCCCAGCACCGCCACGAGGATGACTGCGCGCCGAGGGTCCTCGGTCACGCCGGTCTCGCAGACGAGGTGCATCCGGACGTCGAAACCCTGGATCGCCGCGGCACGCGCGAGGTATGCCCAGTCAAGCGTCCCGTCGTCATCGAGCATCATGACGACCCGGTCGCGGACGTGGCGCGCAAGGGTCGTGAGAAGGTGCAGCAGGCCTATGCCGCGACGGGGCGTGAACGTGACCACCGCGATGTCGAACATCACGTCCTCGCTCAAGTCCTCGGCCATACCGAGCATCGTGCCCAGCCGCGCATCAGAGGCCACGTCACTCGAGACGAGCCTTCGCAGTAGACCCGGAGACGGCTCCAGAGCGGTGAGGCTGGTCGCCTTGCTCAGCAAAGGACCGGTCATCAGGCCCGTGGCGGCGCCAACTTCGAGTAGATCGGATTCGTCGGGAATCTCCTCGAGAAGCGCCGGAACGAGCTGCAGGAAGATGCGCTCCTGGCCGTAGTCGTAGTCGTACTGGTTCGCGAACCGCTCACGCTTGGCGAGTGCGGACTCGATAGGGACACCGAACTCAGCCGGTACGAGTGGCGCTGCCTTCTTCCTGACGTCGGTCATGCTGCTACCGTGCTCCAGACGCGTTCGGCGGGTGCGGACAGGTCATGCCCGCACCCACTCGCGGTCAGCCCTTGATGTTGTAGAACGCACCGAGCCCAGGGTACTCGGCGGATGCGCCAAGCTCCTCCTCGATGCGGATGAGCTGATTGTACTTCGCAACGCGGTCGCTGCGGGCAGGGGCTCCGGTCTTGATCTGACCACAGTTGCACGCGACAGCGAGGTCCGCGATCGTCGTGTCCTCGGTCTCGCCGGAACGGTGACTCATCACGCAGGTATAGCCGGCCTGCTTGGCCGTCTCGATCGCCTCGAGAGTCTCGGTGAGCGAGCCGATCTGGTTGACCTTGATGAGGATCGAGTTGGCGACACCCATCTCGATGCCCTTCTTGAGGCGAGCGGTGTTGGTGACGAACAGGTCGTCGCCCACGAGCTGGATACGCTTGCCCAGGCGATCGGTGAGCAGCTTCCAGCCCTCCCAGTCCTCCTCGGCCATACCGTCCTCGATGCTGATGATCGGATAGCGGTTGACGAGGTCCTCCCAGAAGTCGACCATCTGCGCGCTCGTGAGCTCGCGGCCTTCACCGGCAAGCACGTAGACGCCGCGCGCCTCGTCGTAGATCTCGGTGGTGGCGGGATCGAGCGCGAACTTGATCTGCTCGCCCGGCGCGTAGCCGGCCTTCTCGCACGCCTCGACGATGATGGCGAGCGCTGCCTCGTTGCTCTCGAGATCGGGCGCGAAGCCACCCTCGTCGCCGACGCCGGTGCCGAGCTTGCGGTCGTGCAGCACCTTCTTGAGCGTGTGGTAGATCTCGGCGCACCAGCGAAGGCCCTCAGCGAACGTCGCCGCCCCGACCGGCATGACCATGAACTCCTGCAGGTCGACGTTGTTGTCGGCATGCGCACCGCCGTTGAGGATGTTCATCATCGGCACGGGCAGGAGGTGAGCGTTCGCGCCGCCGACGTAGCTGTACAGCGTGAGCTCGGTGGACTCGGCAGCAGCGCGAGCCGCAGCGAGCGACACGCCGAGAATGGCGTTGGCGCCGAGATTGGCCTTGTTGTCGGTGCCATCAAGCTCGATGAGCGCGCCATCGATGGCGCGCTGGTCGCTCGCGTCCATGCCGACGATCTCATCGGCGATGATGGTGTTCACGTTCTCGACGGCTGTGGCGACGCCCTTGCCCAGGTACCGCGGCGAATCGGTGTCGCGCAGCTCGACGGCCTCGAAGGCGCCGGTCGACGCGCCCGAGGGCACAGCAGCGCGACCGAACGCGCCGTCGTCGAGCATGACCTCGACCTCGACGGTCGGGTTGCCGCGCGAATCGAGGATCTCGCGGGCGTAGATGTCGGTGATGATGCTCATAGTCCTTGCGTCCCCTTCTCCGTGCGCTTGGCCTGCTGCCAGAGCGCCTCCTGCTCGACGAGCGTCAGCTCATCGATCCCGCGGCCTTCTGACGCGGCCGCCTCCTCCATCGCCGTCCAGCGGCTCCGGAACTTGTCGCACGTCCCGCGAAGCGCCGTCTCGGCGTCGATTCCCTGCTTGCGCGCGAGGTTGACGATGGTGAACAGCACGTCGCCGATCTCATCGGCGGCTTCGGGGCTGCCCGGCTCAGTCGCCTTGAGTTCGTCGAGCTCCTCGTGCACCTTCTCCCACACGTCATCGAGAGTATCCCACTCAAAGCCCGCCGAGACCGCCTTGCGCGATATCGTCTGTGCCCTCATGAGCGCGGGCAGGGCGTGGGGCACGCTGTCCAGAAGCCCTTGCTGCTTCTCGACACGCTCCTCGGCCTTGATCTTGTCCCAGTTCGCGAGCACCTCGCCCGCGTTCCCGGCCACCTCCGCGTCACCGAAGATGTGCGGGTGGCGCCGAATGATCTTGGCGGTGATGGCAGCCACGACCTCGTCGATGGTGAACTCGCCGTCATCGGCTGCGATCTGCGAGTGCAGCACGACCTGGAGAAGCACATCGCCGAGCTCATCTCTCAGCTCGGCGATGTCGTCGGTTTCTATAGCGTGGACGGCCTCGTAGGCCTCTTCCACCATGTTCTTCGCAATTGAGCGATGGGTCTGCTCGCGATCCCACGGACACCCATCGGGGGCCCGAAGTGCCGCTATCACTTCTACGAACTCGTCAAAACCGTGTCCCACGACGCCCCCCTGGTGGCGGAGCAGCGCTACTTGGACGGCGTACCCGTGGTGGCGGTGGAACCGGCCTTGCCGGCACCGGCCTTGAGGTCTTCGAGCAGGATCTCGATCTTGGCGTTCTTCTTCAGGTCGTCGAGGAACGTCTGGTACGCCTCCGACTTACGCTTCTGAACGATGATCTGCTGGATCTGGGTCTTGACCTCGGCAAGCGCCTGCTGCTTGGCTGCGCGAGTGTCGGTCACGGTGATGATGTGCCAGCCGTAGGTCGACTGAACGAGGGCCGAGGTCTGGCCCTTCTTCAGCTTGTCGAGCGCGGCCTGGAACTCAGGGACGTAGGTGGTCGTGTTCGGCCAACCCAGGTCGCCGCCCTTGCTCGCCGTGGCGGTGTCGACCGAGTACTTCTTGGCGGCTTCAGCGAGCGTGATCTTGCCGGCCTTGATGTCGTTGAGGACCTTGGTGGCCGTCGCCTTATCGGTGGCCTTGAAGAGCACGTGCGACGCGCGCTTCTGGGCGGCCTGCGAGAACTGGCCCTTGTTCGCGGTGTAGTAGTCCTGGATCTCCTTGTCGGTCACCTTGGCGTCCGCGGCCAGCTGCTCCATGAGCTTGTTGGTCACGAGCTGCTGGCGGATGGAGACCTTGAGCGAATCGACCGTCATGCCCGCGCTCTTGAGCGCTGCATCGAACTGCGCCTGGTCCTTGAAACCGCTCTTGAGCTGCTCGATCTGCTTGTCGATGTCAGCGTCGGAGATGCTGATGCCCTTCTCCTTGGCGGCCTGCTCCACGAGCTTGGCATTGACGAGGTTGTCGAGGATCCGCTGCTTGAAGTCGAGCAGGCGACCCTCGCCGTCGGCGCCGGTGAACATCGTGGGGTACTGCTTTTTGAGCTGCTCGAGCTGCTGCTCGACCTCGGTCTTGGAGATGGCGTCGCCGTTGACCTTGGCAGCCACGTCCTTGTCGGAGCATCCGCTCGTGGCGAGAGCACCGGTGGCCAGCGCAGCGAACAGCGCCATGACGAGCAGGATACGGGTGGACTTCATGGGATGAATCCTCCTGATACGCGTGGTCAGACAGGCGCGAGTATAGCACCAAGTATGCTCAAAGCCGCCTGCGTCACAGCTTCTCCATACTCTATCGGGCGAGCCAGTTTCTTCTCTCGCTCA
>JAAXWY010000051.1:290-15071 GCA_013334745.1 Coriobacteriia bacterium | reverse complement strand
TCCTTTTGGTTCTGTGGGTGGTCTTCAAGGAGAAGCGTCCGTTCAGTTCCGTCGGGTTTCGGGGCACACACCAGGTGCCTCGCGTTCTGATGGGCCTTGTCGGCGGCATCGCCACTATGGCTGCACTAGCGGCGGTGCTCGTGGGTCTCGGCGTCTTTCGGGTCGGTGGGTCCAGCCCCGGCACCACGGGTGCCGCGGCGATCCTGCCTGCGCTCGTGCTGCTGCTCGTCGTGTTCGTGCAAGCCACCACCGAGGAGGCGCTCTTCCGCGGCTACTTCCTTCAGGTCACCGGGTCGCAGATCGGCGCGTGGCCCGCGCTGCTCGCCGGCGCTGTGATCTTCGCTGTGCTCCATCCGACTTCCAACCCGTTCGCGATGGCCAACATCGTGCTCGTCGCGGTATTCCTCTCCTTCGTCTCACTTGCACAGGGTTCGATCTGGACTGCGGCCGGATTCCATGTGGGCTGGAACTGGGCGCAGGGCAACCTTCTCGGCGTGCCCGTGAGCGGACTTCCTCGCGAGGTCGCGATCTTGGCGATCGGCCCGAACAAGGGGGCTGTATGGTGGCTGTCAGGGGCGGAGTTCGGCATCGAGGGGAGCGCGGCGGCCACTGCAGCACTCGCCGGACTCGCTGTGTGGTCGTTCCTCTACTTCAAGCGGACAGCGGCCAAGAAGCAGGCGGCGGTGACCGCGGGCGAACTAGCCTAATCCCCAGAAGGCCACGCCTGCCTGACAATGGTATCGACACCGACAGACCACGGCAGTGAGGTAGTCTGAGCTGCGAGAGTGGCGGGCCGCGGTGTGCGCGTCATGCCACGGACGTTAGGCCGAGGTTGGGCGCGACCTTGCCCCGGGTTCGAGCAAGGGTATACTGCAAGTTGTACATCCTGGCGTACAAGGAGTGACATCATGCGCCCACTCAAGCTCGACGAAGACATCCGACCACTTTCGGAGTTCCGCGCTGAGATCGCGTCGTTCGTCAAGCGGGTGAATGATACCAAGCGCCCGCTCGTACTCACACAGCATGGACGCGGGTCCGTCGTCGTCGTCGACATCGCAGAGTTCGCGGCCATGCGCGAGCGGCTCGAGATCATCGACGACATCGCAGCAGCCCGGTCTCAGCTTGCCGCCGGCGAAGGCGTCCCGCATGACGAAGCCAAGGCGCGGGTGCTCGGTAGGCTCTCCTAGATGCGAGTCATCTGGTCGCCGCGTGCCCTCGACCGCGTGGTCGAGATAGCGACCTACATCGCTCAGGACAGTCCGGCCGCTGCACAGGAGTGGGTAGCGAGGCTCTTCGAGCATGTCGACACACAGCTAGCGCAGTTCCCACTCAGCGGTAAGCCTGCTCGAGACGTGGACTCAGATGATGCACGCGAGCTCATCTTCGAGTCCTATCGTGTCTTCTACGACGTTGGGGATACGGTCGGGATTCTCACGGTCAGACGTGAAAGTGAGCTCATCTATGCAGATGAACTGCGATCGGGCCCGGCCTAACAAGGGCATCGGGCAGAGCGCCAGGAGGTAGAATCGGCAAGGAAGGCATCGGGCGCCCGCTCATGCCTAGCGCGTTAGATGTGCGCCTGGTTCTTGGGGGAGAGCTGTCGGACCATCAGCAAGTCCTCGTCTTGCTCGGCAATGATCTCGAAGCCCATGCGTGCATACAGCCTCGACGCCGGGTTGTCACGGTCGACGCTGAGTGAGGTCCGTGCGTAACCAGCGACCGCCAGTCCGCTCAACAGGTTTCGCAGCAACCGTGTGCCTATTCCTCTGCCGCGGTACGACGGCAGCAGCGAGATTGCGATTTCGGGCGTCGCAGAATCGACGTAACCGTATCCTCGCGGTTCACCATCGAGAACCCGCGCCCATGCCACACCAATCACTTGTCCGTCTGCCTGTGCAACGAGACCGATGTCGTCGGCAGACTCGCCGAACGCGTCAACATAGATGCGTACCCTAGGCTCATCGATGACGCTACGCGGTATCGGTTGCAGGTGATCACTCTGGTAGACAGCGAGGTAGAGGAACTCCTTAAGCAGAGAGCACTCCTCGGATCTGATCTCCCTGATATTCACTTCGAGCATTCGATGCGCCGTTTCAGTTGGTGTCGGTCACACGGATCATACGCTGCACCAGACTGTGGACATCCAATAGAGGCATCGAGCAGGGCGCCACGGGATACAATCGCAATGGAAGACATTGGGCGCCTGCTCATGCCTAACACGTTGGACAGAACATGGGGATTCCAGGGGAGCTGCATACAGTTGGACGACCCACTGAACTCTCAAGAGAGCTTCCATCCGGTCACTGTAGAGCGATTGGGCGACCTGGATCGCTTCTCGAGGCATCATGGCAAGTTCCGGTACTGCTCGTGTATGCGGTGGAGGCTCTCAAGCTCCGAATTCCAGCGGTCCACGAAGGAGCAGCGTGCGTCGCGGCTTGAGCAGATGGTCGTCTCTGACACCCCAGTCGGCGTGCTCGCCTACGTCGGCGGCGAGCCCGTCGGCTGGTGCTCGATGGGGCCGCGTGAGAGCTTTGCGGGTCTCGAGCGCTCGCGTACGCTAGCGCGGGTCGATGACATGGCCGTGTGGTCGGTCACCTGCTTCTTCGTCGATGCCCGGCAGCGACATCGCGGGCTGCAGTCTAGACTCCTCGATGCCGCGATCGACTACGCGTGCACGCAAGGCGCGGACGTGATCGAGGCCTATCCGGTGGACCCAGGTTCCCCCTCGTACCGGTTCATGGGCTTCACGCCGCTGTTCGAGCGTGCGGGATTCGTGGACGTGACGCCGCCCGGTCGCACGCGGAGCGTGGTGCGGCTGATGCTTGGAGCGTCCGCCCAACAAAGGCGTCGAGCGGACGACGCAAGGTAGAATCGACCAGTAGGGTCGCGGCTCATGCCTAACACGTTAGAGCGAACAAAGGATATCGGGCCAGAGCTGCGGAGTCTCTGGTTCATTGGTGGACGGGGGAGTCCGTGACAATCGTTAGGGTTTCGAGGCACTTGACCACGATCGTCGCCATCATCTTGCTGGCCGGCGCCCTACAAGGTTGCGCTTCGGCGCAAGCTTCCAAGGACACCGTTGCCGGAACCATCGACTGGAGCCAAGCGGCCTCGCACGCCGGCGAAGCCGTACGCGTTTCTGGGCCAGTGGTAAGCACACATTTCGCGAGTGGCTCCAATGGGACTCCGACGTTCATCAACCTTGGCAAGGACTATCCCGACGCAGGTCGCTTCCAAGCAGTCGTCTTCGGCGATGCTCGCTCCGCGTTCCCGTCCCCGCCTGAATCGATGTACGCCGGCAGGAACGTGATCGTCAGCGGACAGGTGCAGATGTACAACGGGGTCCCGGAGATTGTCGTCACGTCACCATCCAGTATTGAGATAGTCCAGTAGCGCAGGCGCTCGCTGCATCGGCCGGTCGCTCTAACAAGGGCGTCGAGCAGAGCGCCAGGGGATAGAATCGGCAAGTAGGGCACAGGCGGCTGTTCATGCCGAACACGTTCGACAGAGTGGAGGCTGACATGAGGGTGTTGGTCATCGGGCTGTTGCTCGTCGCAGTGGCGCTGGGCGGATGTTCGCTGAGTGCCGGCGGCTCCGGTTCAAGCGGGCCGGTCTTGACGCCTGAATCGATCGCCGCCGACCCCGCGATCGCTTCCGGTGCGGCTTCGGACGATCCCTCAGTACCCCGCGAAGACGCTCTCGGCCAGACACCGGAAGCCGCACTCATGCTGCTCATCGATACCTTGGCCAAGCGCGACTGGACGAAGGCTTACTCGCTCTACGCCACTCCCACCCCTAGCGCGGAGATCGCGGCCAAGGAGTGGTCTGAGGCCAATGAGCGCTACACCGGGTTCACAGTCCGCGAGACGCGGGTGGCAGACTCGGAGCGCGCCTGGGTGCGTGTGACATACACGGTTACGACTACCCCCACGGGCAGCTCGGTGTATTCCGCATCTGTCGAGGAGCCCGGCGAATGGTGGCCTTTGCACAAAGTCGGCGGCGCCTGGAAGGTCGGTTGGATGCCGCGGCAGTGAGTACCTGACGAACATAGGCATCGAGCGGAAGGCGTCAGCGCTAGACTGAAGCGAGGCAAGGGCCGCCGCTCATGCCTAACGCGCACGTCAGATGGACGGGCTGAAGCGATGACTGGGCTTGAGATGAGGGACATGCGCGGCAAGACGGTACTCGTCACGGGCGCGACAGATGGCATCGGCAAGCGGACCGCCACGACGCTCGCGTCCCTCGGCGCTCACGTCATCGTTACTGGCCGCAACCCCAAGCGTGGTTCGGCGTGCGTTGCCGACATTACGACGTCGTGTGGCCATGATCGCGTTGAAGCGATGTTCTCCGACCTGTCGACCACCGAGGGCGTGCGCGACCTAGCTGCGCAGGTGCAGGCGCACTGTGCTTCGCTCGACGTCCTCGTCAACAATGCGGGCATGGCCGCTCCCGAGCGCCGCATAACGCCGGACGGGCTCGAGGCCGACTTCGCGGTCAACGTAATCGCGCCGCATCTGCTCACGACGCTACTCCATCCACTGCTTGCCGCCGCGTCGGCCGGGCGAATCATCACGCTCGCTGGCGGCGAGCATCCTCCGCGACTAGACCTACACGACCTGCAATCGGAGTCGGAGTTCGAGGGGCTCAGGACCTACTCGCGCACGAAGCTGCTCATGATGGCGCTCATGTACGAGCGTGCGCAGCGAACCTCTGAGTCGGGTGTCACCTGTAACGTGTGCTACCCGGGGCAGGCCAGCACGTCGATGACCCGTTCAGTGACGGCGGACATGCTGCCGCCGGCACTCAGGTTCGCTTTCCCGGTATTTCGGATGCTTGTGCGCGAAGACGGTGGCAAGTCGGCGCTACGTGCATCGCGCTCATCGGTGTTCCTCGCGTCGAGTCCGGATGTCGAAGGCGTCACAGGGGCCTACTTCGACAAGAACAGCCGCAGGGTCGAGTGGCCGGCACCGATTCTTGATTCGGGTCTTCGGGCGCGCCTGTGGGAAACAGCGCAAGAGGTCGCTGGTATCCGCTGACGAACAGAGCGTCCAAGGGATGGGATCGGCATGGAAGGCTTTGGGAGACTGTGCACGCCTAACACGATGGGTGGAGCACGTACACCGAAGGTGAGCTTCACGTGACGCTCTCGGCAGAGTACAAGGTCTGCAGACTCGGACCGAACGATCTCGCCGACATGCGGAGCATGCTTCGTTGCTTCGGTGAGGCTTTCGAGGATCCGACCACGTACACTGACGAGCAGCCTGACGACGACTACCTCGTGAGGCTTCTTGTCGATCCATCATTCGTTGCGCTGGGCGCCGTGATTGAGGGCGAGGTCGTCGGCGGGCTCGTGGCCTACGAACTCCGCAAGTTCGAGCGCGAGCGCAGCGAGTTCTACATCTACGATCTTGCCGTGATCGAGGAATTCCGCAGACGAGGAATCGCAACCGCACTCATCGGCGCGCTGAAGCCTATCGCTCGCGCGGCCGGCGGATGGGTGATCTTCGTGCAGGCTGACGGCGTGGACGCTCCCGCTCTTGCCCTCTACGACAGCCTCGGAAAGCGTGAGGACGATGTCTTCCATTTCGACATTGCGATCGAGTGACGGGCGGTTGACGCGCCGATCCGCCCAGCAAGGGCATCGAACAGAATGCTAGGGGATTCAATCGGCAACGCAGACTTCGGGAGCCTGCTCATGACTCGCACGATCGGTGGACGGAGGACGCTCGATGGGGATCGGCTACGTTGTCCGGCTGGCCTGCTCAGAACACGTCGAGCAGCTACCAGACATCGAGCGTGAGGCGGCCACCAGGTTTGGCGACTCGCTGCCTGAGTCGGTGCTTTCGCACGTCTCAACGTTGGACAGCTTGGCGGCCGCACAGCAGGCGGGGCTGCTCTGGGTGGCGCTCGATCCAGCAGGTGCCCCGGTCGGATTCGCTGTTATCAGCGTCTCCGGGAAGCGCGTCCACCTCGAAGAACTCGATGTCTTGCCCGCGCACGGGCGTAAGGGAATCGGGTTGGCGCTCGTCGGGGCTATCGAGGACTACGCACTCAGCTGCAGCTGTATCGAAATCACGCTGACTACCTTCCGCGATGTACCGTGGAACGCGCCGTTCTATGCTCGGGTGGGTTTCGAAGTGATACCTGACGACAAACTCGGCTCGGAACTCGCCGGACGACTCTCAGATGAGGCAGCGCTGGGGCTGGAACGCTCCAGGAGGGTGGCTATGCGCAAGACGCTCAGCTGCCCGATAAGGGCGCGTGCGCTGGAGCGCAATGCCGGGCCTTAGACTGTCCGAAGGACGCGATCGCTCCGTCCGGTTGCCCAACATGGGCATCGCTTCAGGGTTGTCACGTGGCGCCAAGGATCGCTGTCGAGGGGCGGTGTGCCATGCGAAAGATCATCACCACCACGTTCGTGACGCTTGACGGGGTCTTTCAGGCTCCAGGCGGTCCAGAGGAGGATCAGTCTGGCGGCTTCGCGCTTGGGGGATGGCTGCATCCCTCGAGTGGTGGGACGAAGTGATGGGCAGCACCATGGACGGAATCATGGGCGAGCCCTTCGAACTGCTACTCGGACGCCGAACCTACGACATCTTCGCAGCCTACTGGCCCACGGCGACGGTCGATCAAGAGGTAGCCGTGCCGTTCAACCGCACGGTCAAGCACGTCGTGTCGCACGAACCGCTCGAATTGACGTGGCACAACTCTCAACTCATCACTGGTGATGTGGTCGACAGGATCGAACAACTCAAGGCCCAGGTCGGCCCTGACCTCTGGGTACATGGAAGCGGGAATCTCATCCAAACGCTTCTCCAGCATGACCTCATCGACAGGATGCTCGTATGGACATTCCCGGTGACTGTCGGCAGTGGCAGAAGGTTGTTCGCTGACGGCACCCAACCCAGGAACCTTCGGCTCACCGACTCGAAGGTCTCGGCGACGGGAGTTGTGATCGCGACCTACGAGCCCGTCGGGCAGCTCGAAGTCGACATCCGTGGCGCATAGCGTTCGAGTCTGTGGGCAGGAGGGGCTTGCTGGGGCATCGTGCAGGACATTGGCGCCACAACCGACCCTGCCAGAGCGAGGCTACGCGCCGCGCGGCGGGTAGACCCTGCACTACACAGGTCCCGCCTGAACACGTACTGTTGCTCCCACGGACGTCGTACGCTTAGCTGGGGAGGTTAACGTGCCGGACATCGACAACGGAAGCGCACCGACGGCTGCACCGAGGGTCAGGCCCACCGCGCTGCTCGGGTTCGCCTTGGGCCTCGGCTACACGGTCCTGTTTCTGGCTCTCGAGAAGCTGCTTGGCCCCTCATATGTGGACATCGGCAACTCGGCGGCCACAGTGCTGAGCGGCATCGTCATTCCCCTCGCCATTTGCACCGTGGTCACAGCCGGCTTGACGACATGGTTTGGCTGGTGGGGGCCGGTTCTTCGGGAGAAGCCCCTGGGCGTCAGGTGGATGTGGTCAATTCCCGTCGTGCTCACGCTACTCGTCTTGGTCAGCGTCGACTGGGCGCAGATTTCGGCGCTCGGTGCGCCGTACCTGATGGTCTTGGCCGTGGGAACGCTGCTCGTTGGCTTCAATGAGGAAATCGTATACCGCGGCATGTCATTGGTTGCGTTTCGCGGGGCGTACAAGGAGGTGTATGTGTGGCTGCTCACGTCGCTGCTCTTCGGGTTGCTGCACGGTGCCAACCTTTTCCTCGGGCAAGCGCTTGCCCCGACCATCCAGCAGATCGGCTTCGCTTTCGTTCTGGGCGGCGTGTTCTACGTAGTCCGACGCGTTACCGGTCTGATCGTTGTACCGATGGTTCTCCACGCCTTGTGGGACTTCGGCTCGTTCACATGGGCGGGCGCCTTCGCGGTCACCAATGTCGGCCCAGCCGCCTTGGCGGGGGCGAACCTGGTCGGCGTGCTGATGGCGATACGACTCCCACTGCAGGTTGCGGTCATCGTCTTGTGCCTGATCGCGGCGAAGCGGGTGTTTTCAACACCTACCGTTCTCGCCGACTAGGTCGAGCAGGAGCGCACACCGCACTCGCGTCACTATGCTTGCCAGTCCACCTCACCAGTAGGGGAGCGTTATGTGTACGCGAGCCGTGTATCTCGGACCTGAAGAGACCGTCATCACCGCACGGACGATGGACTGGGTGGAGGACATTCGGACGAACCTGTGGTCGCTGCCGCGGGGCATGGTCCGGACTGGACTCGCAGGTCCACGTTCAGTGAACTGGACATCCCGATTCGGCAGCGTTGTGGCCACGGGCTACGACGCCGGGACCGCCGACGGGATGAACGAGGCGGGACTTGTCACCAGCCTCTTGTATCTGACCGAGGCGCAGTACACCCCCGACGACGGTGCGCGTCCGCTGATCTCGATCTCGTTGTGGGCTCAATACGTGCTCGACAACTTCGGTTCAGTCGCGGAGGCGGTGTCCGCTCTGGAGGCGGAGCCCTTCGTGGTCCTGGCTCCGGCGATGCCCAACGGTTCATCGTCCACTCTGCATCTGGCACTGTCCGACGCAACGGGTGACTCAGCGATTCTCGAGTACATCGACGGCGCGTTGACGATCCACCACGGCCGCGAGTTCCAGGTGATGACCAACTCGCCGATCTATGACGAACAACTTGCGCTCAACAAATACTGGGAGTCCATCGGTGGACTGACATGGTTGCCCGGCACGAACCGCGCTGCAGACCGTTTCGCCCGCGCATCGTTCTACATCACGGCAATCCCACAGACGGCCGACGTTCAACTTTCGCTCGCGAGCGTGCTCGGCGTGATTCGCAACGTGTCGGTGCCGCTCGGCATCACCACGCCGGGTCAGCCCAACATCTCCTCGACTCGGTGGAGGAGCGTCGCAGACCACAAGCGCCGCGTCTACTACTTCGACTCCGCTACCAGCCCGAATACGTTCTGGGTGCCGCTGGCTGACCTCCCGCTTGACGAAGGTGACCCCGTTCAGCGGCTTCGTCTCGGCGGCGAGCGCTTCTACTCGGGCAACGCGGCCGGCGACTTCGAGGCCACGCCGCCGTTCGAGTTCGTTCCTGCAACTGCGCAGTAGGTCACTGACGTTTCCCCACGGACCCACTAGGAGCGAAGGTGGAAGCTTCGGCTGAGCCAGCAGTCGCGCAGATCGGGGCGAACGAACGCCCACCCGCAACGCCGGGGCTCTCGGCTCTGGCTCTCAAGTCGATAGCGCTCGCGTTCATGGTGGTTGAGCACTTCGGGTTGTACTTCAGCCCATGGCTTCCTGAGCACACGTCGACGGTCCTCGAGTACTTCGGCCGCCTCGTTGCGCCGGTATTCATCTTCGTGATGCTCGAAAGCATGCACCATACCCGCAGTCGATCCCGCTATCTCACTCGGCTCTGGGTCGCGGCCATGGCGATGTTTGCAGGCAATATGGCCGTCAGTGCTGCTGTGAGGCCGTTCTCACAGGCGGATCCCTTCTTCCCGGAGGGGCACAACATATTCCTGATGCTCGCGGTTGCGGCCAGCGTTGTCGCCTGCTGGGATGCCGCGAAGCAGGCGGTTGGGTTGCGCCGGGCAGGATGGGTGCTGCTCTCGCTGGCACTGAGCGCGGGAATGATCATCACCGAGGGTGGGCTGCAGATGCTGCCGGTGCTCTGCATCTTCTACTGGCTGCACGACCGTCAGATGATGATGCTCGGCGTGTTCTCGGCCTACTCAGTCGCACTGTTCGCTTATGGGTGGATCTCGAACCCCGAGTACTTCTGGATTCTAGAGAACCAATGGGCTCAGCTCACCGTGGTCCCGCTGCTCGCGCTGTACTCTGGCAAGCGAGGGCGCGCCGGCTTCAAGTGGCTGTTCTACGGGATCTATCCCGCGCATCTCTGGCTCTTCTATGTGGTGAGTAATCTGATTCCGAGATAGCCGCCCAGCACAGTCGCGGAGATGCAGCGGCGCTGGCACCAGGGCTTCGCGCCGGGCCTAGTCAGCGTAGTCATCCTGCACGAGGTCGGCGGGCTTGAACACGGGATGGACCTCCACAGCGCCTTCCCGCGTCGCCGGATGTAGCTGGGCGATCTGGGCCGCGACCTCCATGTTCGGCGCTGCCACTACGTAGACGGCGCTCGCGACTAGACTCGACTCCGAGAGCGTCCCTTCTCGGACACTGCCGCCTGCGACGGTCACGGTAGTGGTGCTCGGCTCAAACGCGAACCCACGTTCCTTCGCGAAGTAGCTCCCGCCGAGCACCTTGCCCTTCAGGGCCTTGGCTTGCTCCGGGTACGCCTCGAGTGCAGCAAGATGTTCTGGACCGAACGTAATCGGGTCGGCCGGCGCGGGTGAATAGACGATCATCGTGTACTGGGGCATGGCCGCCTCCTCTGGTCATGGATATGGGTTGTCTTCCCTGCGCTACCCGCCTGCTAACGGGCGAACAGGGCTTGCCGAACTTAAGCGCCGGCGCTTCGCGGTAGACTCGTTCTGTGCAGCTCATGCCCAAGACGTTCGCTCTCAAGGGGGAATCGCTGGTGCAGATCTCGCAGCCGCGGCGCGTGACCCGAACCTACACCCAGCGACTCACTGCGGCACCTGGCAGGGTCTTCCCGTTGCTCTGCCCTGTTCGTGAGGCGGACTGGATCGAGGGGTGGGATCCGATCCTGGTGCGAAGCGAGTCCGGCGTAGCCGAGCCGGACTGCGTGTTCATCACGGCCTCGGACGGCGGAGACGCTGTGTGGTACATCACCCGGCATGAACCCACCGCGGGCGAGGTCGAGATGATCAAGATCACGCCCGATGTGACTGCGTGCCGGCTCCTCATCAGGCTCACTGCGTCTGCCGAAGGCACCGACGCGCAGGTCACCTACTCGCACACAAGTCTGGGGCCTGCCGGCGACGAGTTCGTCGAGGGCTTCACCCGTGAGCACTACGTCCGGTTCATGCAAGACTGGGAGTCCCGGCTCAATCACTACCTTGCCACGGGACGCATGCTGCGTGCCGCGAACGGCTGACAAGGGCATCGAACACTGGCGTCGAACAGCGGGGGAGGACAGAGTTTGCAGGCCGGGCATGGGCCACTGCTCATGCGCGAGGTGCTCAACGTGACCCCAGGGGGGCATGATGGCCAGACAGAGTCCATGCATCTTGAGTTCGAGCCCGGGCCACCGTCACAGCGCGCTTCTGGCGGCCGCGATCCTGCTGACGGCCATGCTCGCAGGCTGTAGCGCAAGCGAACCCGCGCAGCCATCCACCGACTACCAAGAGGCGTACAGCCTCGGCTCCGAGGCCTTTGAGTACGGCCTGCCGTTGATGGTCACGGACGCTACGTACACGACGATGACCAGCGTCAATATCTCCAGCGGCGCCTACGGCCCGGTCAACCAGTTCAACAACGTCAGAGGTGCAAACAATGCGGGGAGCAAGGCGGTCGTAGCGCCGGGGTCGACGAGCCTTTCATCGATTGCATGGCTTGACCTGCGCGATGAGCCGCAGGTGCTCCACGTTCCCGTAGTCAAGGATCACTACTTTGTACTCGCGCTGATCGATCCCTATACGGAGAACGTTCGGAACCTCGGCACCGCGAGCAACACCAAGCCCGGCGACTACGTGATCGTTGGCCCGGCCCAGCACGATGTAGAGCTACCTGCTGGTACTCAACGCATCGATGTCGCGTATTCGCGCATCTGGGTGATCGGCTCCACCCAGCTCAAGGGGCCTGACGACGTTGCCGCGGTCAACAACATTCAAGACGGATACACACTGACGCCTCTCAGCAAGTACGGAACGGGGTACACGCCACCCGCTCCCTCCCAGCCGCAGACAGAGGTCATCAAGTACCAGATGCCGACAGGCGTTGCATTCTTCGACGCGCTCGGCAAGCAACTCGCGGCCTTCCCACCTCCAGCTGGAGACGCGGCGATGCTGAGCAAGCTCTCCAAAGTCGGAATCGGTCCGGGCATGACCCCGTCGCAAAATGCGAAGCTGAGCAGCGATACGGCGAAAGGCCTCGCCGATGCGGTTGCAGACGGCTCCGCGCAGATCGAGAAGGACACGCAGAGTCTGTTCGCCGAGGGGTTCGCAAAGAACGGCGGGTATCTCCTGGGAGGCTTTGGCCGATACGGAACCAACTACACGCTTCGCGCAGTCATCTCCCAGATCGGGCTTGGCGCATTCGTCCCGCATCAGGCAATCTACGCCATGAGTTGGAGTGACAGCGACAAGAAGTCGCTATCGGGCACGGCCCCGTACGTGCTCCACATGACCTCGCCTCCACCAGCCGATGAAGGCTGGTCGTTGACCGTGTATGACCTGCAGGGAGCCCTGGTCGCGAATCCGTTGAACCGCTTCGCATTCACGAACACCTCGGCTCTCACTCGTAACGCCGACGGCTCGATTGACTTCTTCCTGCAATCCACCGAACCCACGAGCCCGACTCAGGCGAGCAATTGGCTTCCCACGCCCGCCGGCCAGGGGTTTGAGGTGATGTGGCGGCTCTTCGCACCAAATCCCACGAAGATCGATGGAATACTGGATGGGAGCGGTTGGCAGCCTCCGGCGATTGAGCGGGCGCACTAACGGTCCAGCTCAGGGCTCCTGCGAGACGGAGCACAAGCCGCTAGAATCGGCGGAGTAAGGCTTGGCCTCAGTCGTTGCGCGGTCATCGCTAGGAGGCGCTTCATGGTTGATCGGCCTGCGGTCGGTTCTGGTACCCGCGAGGATCCTTGGGTGCTCAAGACGCCCCCTGGCACCTCGGAGTACATCATGTACCGGGATGACTCCGCCGAGCCCCCGGCTCTCGTTTGTATCGTTGGCAAGACGACGCTGGGCTACCAGTTGCGAGCCATCGACGACCTCCATGCGTGGCTCCAGCACTGCGGTGACTGGGTGCTTCTCGGTGCTGCTGACGAGCAGAAGGTAGCCGCACCAGGGACGGTGGAGGCGTGGGGCAGGTCATCGGATAACCCCGTCGGCGGGTGGTACGGCCTGAAGAAGGGGCTACGCGGACGCTTCGGAATGTACATGCCGCCTCTGCTCGAGGCGCTCGGGCTCGCGGAGTTGGAGCACAATCCGAGAAACAACCGGATGCGTGCGCTGTAGGAGAGTGCACACGCCTGCTCGTGCTCGACGCGTTGTCGGGCGAGCGAAGGGGGATGCGGAGTTGGATTCCACACGAGTCACGTTAGCCGCGCTCTGGGTCTCGGTCATGCTGACCTACCTACTCGGGGATGTGCTGCGGATATTCGCAGGAGACTTCACCCCCGGCCAGATGGATGGTCAGCCTGTCGGCCAAACACAGTGGTTAGTTGCTGCGTGCATCATGCTGATCCCGATTGTGATGATCGTCCTCTCGCTCGTGCTCCCTTTCTCGGTCGCGAAGTGGGCCTGCATCGTCTTGGCCGTCGGGCTGGTCATCTTCAATCTGTTTGGACTGCCCTACAAGGGGATGTATGACAATCTGCTCATCGTCGTGAGCTTCGGCTTCTGCGCAGCGATCACCTGGTATGCGTGGACGTGGACGACGTGACGCAGGGGAATCGGCGGTGTGCGAAATCGGCCGATCAGACTGAGTCAGTGGCGTGACCGACACGCCGCTCTACTTCGAGAGTCCGGGTGAGTTTGCCGAGTGGCTCGAGGCTCACGCCGCATCAGAGTCCGAGCTCATCGTCGGCTTCATGAAGGTCGGCACGGGTCGACCCTCGATGACGTGGCCACAGGCGGTCGACGAGGCGCTGCGCGTGGGATGGATCGACGGCATCCGCCGCCGCGTCGATGACGAGCGCTACACGATTCGCTTCACCCCGCGCAAGGCGACGTCGCACTGGAGCGACGTCAACATCGCGCGCGTCGCCGAACTTGAGGCACAAGGCCGCATGAAGCCCGCCGGACGAGCTGCGTTTGCCCTGCGCACCGCGACCAAGTCCCGCGCTGCGTCCTACGAGCAGGAGATTCCGCCAACCCTGAACGCGGCAGACGAACTGGTTTTCCAGGGAACCCCAGCCGCCTGGGAGTACTTCTGTACCACGCCACCGGGGTACCGCAAACGGATGGCGTGGTGGGTCAACAGCGCAAGACAGCAGGCCACTCACGATCGCCGACTACTCGCACTGATCGAGGCTTGCGCCGAGAGTCGTCGGCTTTGAGCGGCGCTCGACCGGACCAGCATACGTTTGGAAGCGCTGCGGAGGTCGACGGTCGGGTGGATGCCTTCCTCGACGTGTTGAGGCAGTGGGTCGCTTGAACGTCATAACGGCCGAGAGGAATCGAGTGCGCATCGCGTGCGTGGGCGACAGCATCACGTGGGGCTTCTTCATCCTGCATCGTGCGCGGGACTGCTATCCCGCCCAGCTCCAACGGCTACTCGGCGACGGTGCCTCGGTGGGCAACTTCGGCATCAATGGCCACACGGCGCAGGAATCCGGAGACCGGCCGTATCGGCTGAGCAAGCCCTTTCGCGAGAGTGGTGAGTTCAGCCCCGACCTCGTGCTCGTCATGCTCGGCACCAACGACTCCCGGCCGGACAACTGGCGCGGCGTGGAGCGGTTCCTCAACGACTACCGTGAGCTCGCTGCGCACTACCGCGAGCTGCCATCGGCTCCTCGTGTCTTCGTGATGACCCCACCCACCGTCTACGGCCGGGGTAGATCCGACAGGGTCATGTACGGCATGAACCCTGCAGCAATCGAGGAGATGTGCATCGCGATCCGCGAGCTGGCTGCCAAGGAACGGCTCGGGCTTATCGATGCGCACGCCGCCACGTCGGGGCACCCGGAGGCGTTCCGGCTCGACGGCGATCTGGCGCGGCT
>JAAXWY010000051.1:0-280 GCA_013334745.1 Coriobacteriia bacterium | reverse complement strand
CCCGAGCGCCGCAGGTGCCGGCCTGATTGCGCGAGCGGCGTTCGAAGCGCTCGCTCTCGAGGTGGCGACCGGATGAGCCCCGCGCCCGGCGCACAGGCGTTTCGGATCACCGCGATTGTTCAATCACACGGGCGCGGCGCTTGGTACTGAGTCAACCGAGGAGTATCCGCAGGCGATTCTAGTCTTCGATGAGGTCTTGCAGGCCCTGCTTCCGGAGGTTCTCCAGAGTCTCCAGCATCCCCTTGACCAGCTCGGGGTTGCTTTCCCAGTCCTCGACCTC
>JAAXWY010000050.1 GCA_013334745.1 Coriobacteriia bacterium | reverse complement strand
TGACGGTACTGCCGGCGCACTCCGCGGGTGCCACCGTGGCCATCGAATGCAGTCAGAACCAGTCGACCGTCGCAACCACCGTGGTCGCCACCGTCGGCGGAGACGGAACGACGTACTCCGGCGCGGTGAAGCTGCCGTCCTCGGGTACCTGGTACCTGCGCGCGCGGCATGCAGATGCGAACCACTACCCCACGAGCTCGGCGGGATGGCGCCAGGTCTCCGCGCTGGCTCCGCTCTCAGTCCTCACGACGCCGACAGCTCCTCTTCTGGCGAGCACTGCGACGGCGTTCACCTCCACCGGCACGGTGCTGCCGGCGCACTCGGCTGGCGCGACCGTGGCCATCGAGTGCAGCCTGGACCAATCCACTGTGGCGACCACGGTCGTCGCGACAATCGGTGGAGATGGTACGACCTACTCGGGCGCGGTCAAACTGCCGTCCTCGGGCACGTGGTATCTGCGTGCGCACCACGCCGATGCTGACCACTACCCCACAACGTCAGCAGGATGGCGCCAACTTGCCGCGCTTCCGCCGCTGTCTACGCTCACAACCCCCACTGCACCTGCCTCCACCTACACGACGAAGCCGTTCGTGAGTACGGGCACCGCACTTCCGGCTCACTCCGCCGGATCGACCGTGGCAATCGAGTGCAGCCAGGACCAGTCGACGGTGGCGACCACGGTCGTCGCGACAATCGGCGGGGATGGCACCACCTACTCGGCGAACATGCTGCTCGCCACCGCGGGCACATGGTACCTACGCGCGCGGCACGCCGACGCGGCACACTATCCCACCACCAGTGCGGGCTGGCGCACCATCTCGGTGACGGTGCCACCGCTCGCCTCGCTTGTGACGACACCGACGTCCCCGGTCGACGTGAACACCACCGCACCGTTCGTGAGCACGGGCACCGTGTTGCCGTCGCACGCTCCGGGTGCCCCGGTCGAGATCCAGTGCTCGCGCGACGGATCGACGGTAACGACCACTGTGCCCGGGACGATCGGCGGGGACGGCACGACCTACTCGGCAACGGTTCACCTTAGCGCGGCGGGTGTCTGGTACATCCGGACGCGTCACCTCGACGAGGAGCACGCCGCGACAGACTCGGGATGGCGCGTCATCAACGTCACGCAGTCCCCGCACGCTGACCTTGTCACCGCGCCCACGGTGCCCGCAACGACGATCTACCTCACGACGACGTTCACCACGACCGGGACCCTGCTTCCGGCTCATGCGCCGGGCGCACTAGTGCAGATCCAGTGCTCGCAGAATCAGTCGACGATCGCCACGACCGTTGCGGCGACGATCGGCGCAGACGGCACGACCTACGCGACCACCCTGCGCCTCGCGCCGAAGGGCACTTGGTATCTCAGGGCACGCCATGCGGATTCCGATCACGAAGAGACGTTCTCGGATTGGTCGTCGCTCGAAGTGGTTCGCCCGCTGGCGGACGCGCTGTCGGCGCCGTCGACCCCGGGGGTCGTCGATAGTGGTCTGAGCTTCCAGAGCACAGGAACGCTCCTGCCCGCCCACACACCTGGTGCGGTCGTCGAGATCGTGGCGACGCTCGATGGTTCGAGCGTGGTCGCCACTACCGCCGCCACGGTTGGCGGCAACGGCACCACGTACACCGGCAACCTCTCGCTCCCGAACGTGGGAACGTGGTCGCTGCATGCCCGTCATGACGACTTCGACCACGCAGAGACGCTTTCGACGGCCTCGTCGGTGCAGGTCAGGACGCCACAGCCGGGGCTTGGCGCACCTGCCGGGCGAAGCGTTACGACCTACATGTGGTCGCTGTTCTCGACGTCCGGGACATTCTCTCCGGTTCCCGCAGTCAACACACCTGTTGTCCTGGAGATCAGCCGAGACAAGACGACGACGCATTCCACGCTGAGCGGATCGGCCTTGGCAGGCGCAACCTCGTACAGCGTCGGCGGCATCAAGCTGCCGAGTGCGGGCGCGTGGTATGTGCGTGCGCGCAGCACCGACGAGTGGTCTCGAGTCTCCTACTCGCCGTGGACGACGATCACCATCTCGACCAGCGTCAGTCTCGGCGCGCCTCAGCCTCGGTCGACGATGACCCGCAACAAGACCTACTCGGTGAGCGGGACGCTCAAGCCTCGCCACACATCGACCTACCTGAGCGTCAGGGCGTACCGCTGGAGCGGGAAGTCCTGGGTCTACAAGAAGTCGTACTCCGTGCGCACCACGACCGTGGGGCAGCCGGTCGACACCACCAAGTACACGGCGTCGGTCAAGCTCACGCAAAGCGGCAGCTGGAGGCTGAAGGTTCGCCACCTCACACACGCCGGCGAGCCGACGCAGTACAGTGGCTACAGTAGAACCATCAAGGTGAAGTAGCCACGGAGTCCAGATGAGCGCACTATGAGGCCCCGGGCGATATGACGCACGGGGCCTTTACACTCGCGAGATGCGTGAGGGTGCGGATCGGGGAACAACCCCCTAAGGGGTGCACGCGCAGAGAACGGGAGAGGGCACGTGAGCCTTCGCACGGCACTTGCTGCGTTGCCCGATGACCGGTCGACGGTCCATGTCGCCCGAGAGCTTGTCGCGTGCTTTGCGACGCACGCAGGGGAGCCCATGCAGGCAGGACGATTGAGTCGTGCGACGTGCCTCGACCTCGATCGCGTGGTCCCTGTGCTCAAGGCTTTGGTCGCTGCTGCCGTGATAGACTGCGACGGCAATGTGAGCGAGGCGCCATGCACCTATCAGCCGGATCCCGTCTTGCGGCTTGAGGTCGAGAGGTACCTGCGAGCAGGCGATCAGGGCTCCGCCCGAATGCAGAGCAGCCTCGGACGCTTCCGCGGCCGTCTCAGCCGAGACTGACCATCCCTGAAAGGCACGGCCAGATGAAACCTGTACGAGTCGGTGACCGTGGCCCCGCTGTCGAGGACATCCAGCGGCGCCTACTGGCGCTCGGTTACGACTTGGGCCGCACGGGGGTGGACGGCGTGTTTCTCGGCGAGACAACTCACGCCGTTCAGTCATTCCAGCTCAAGCATGGGCTCGAAGAAGACGGCCTGGTGGGCGACCGGACCTGGTCCGCGCTCGTCGACGCCAGCTTTGCCCTCGGCGACCGCATGCTGTATCTGCGCTTGCCCCACTTCCACGGCCATGATGTGACCGTTCTTCAGCAGGCGCTCAACGCGCTCGGTTTCGCCTGTGGTGCCGTTGACGGGATTCTGGGCTCATTCACCGAGCGGGCGCTTCGCGAATTCCAGCGTAATGCCGGGCTCAACATCGATGGGATCGTAGGCCCCAACACGGTTCGCACTATCACCAACCTTCGGCACGTATGGCTCGGCAAGGACGCCAACTCGCACTCGGGCGCGCGGACGGCGCCGGCGCGCGCGGTCGAGGTTCTGGAGCGCGCATGGATCGCGGTGGCCGGAGATGACGCGGCAGGCGAAGAAGTCGCTCGTCGGCTCGTGAATCTGGCCCACGCGAGTACCGAGCGCGCACAGCTCCACGGGCACGTCGAGGGCGAGCAGGTACCGCGTGGCGGGGTCGTCATGCGCGTGTGCTGCGGCGGCTCGGCGCGTGCCGAGCCCGGTCGCCCCGTCGTTCACGTATCGGGACACGACGGCCTTGTCGCACGGCTTCTCACTGCGCTTGAGGCCGCCGCCGGACAGCCCCGTGAGGTGGTCATCGAGTTCGAGCCACAGCTGTGCGGAACCGAGTTGGCGGACCAGCAAGCGGCGGTTCTGCTCCTCGACGCGGTGTGTGCGGCGTTCGACTGAGAACCCGTATCCGTGGTAAGATTCTTCGGTATTGTGCCCCGCACGCAGGGAGAATCAACTGAGTATCCGCATCAGGACGTACCTCGCGCTGCTATTCGCGGCCGTGCTTGTCCTTGCCGCAATGCCCGCCAGCGCGACTCCGTCCAAGTCCGCGAAGATGGCGCAGGCGCGCGCGGTCAAGGCTCAGATCGATCGTCTCAACAACCAGCTCGACGTCGCCAACGAGAACTACAACGAGGCGGCCGTCAAGCACCGCGCTCTGGTCGCCCAGAAGCGCGCGGCTCAGCGTCGCGAGACCAAGGCCAAGAAGCGCATCAACGTGCTCTCCCGTCATCTCGGGACGCGCGCTTCGGATATGTATCGCACCGGTCCGCTCGGCTTCATCGACGTGCTCCTTGGAGCGAAGTCCTTCGACGAGCTCGCGACGACCTGGGACATCCTCAAGGAGCTCAACGAGGACGACGCCGAGGCCATTGGCGAGATGAAGGTCGCGAAGGCCGAAGCCGCTGCTGCCCGCAAGGTGTTCACCACCAAGGAGCGCGCTGCCGCCAAGCAGGTCAGCGTCATGGCTGCACAGACCGCCTCGTTCAAGCGCGTGAAGGCTGAGAAGGCGTCGAAGCTCAACGGTATCGAGGCGGAGATTCGCGCGCTCGAGGCCGCGGAAGAGGCAGCCGCTCGCGCCAGCAGCGGTGGCGGCGGTTCTGACGGCGGCAACTGGCCGAACCCCACCATCCCTGCGCACGGCAGCGTCGTCACCTACGTCAAGTCGCGCCTGGGCCTGCCCTACGTGTGGGCCGCCTCTGGTCCCCGCTCGTTCGACTGCTCCGGGCTGACGATGTGGGCGTACCGCCAGATCGGCATTCGCCTCCCGCACTCCTCGCGCGCCCAGATCAACGTGGGCCAGCGTGTGTCTCGGGCAAACATCCAGCCCGGTGACCTCGTGTTCTTTGGCTCGCCGATCCACCATGTCGGCATGTACGTCGGTGGCGGCATGATGATTCATGCGCCGCACTCAGGCGATGTCGTCAAGTACGCCCCGGCATTCCGAGGCGACTACGTGGGCGCTTCGCGTCCCTAGACCGCTCACGGGACCATATGCGATCACGAACCCCTGTCACTCATGGTGGCGGGGGTTCTTGTATTGGTGCGGGGTGCGCGGGCGGGTAGACTAGGGTGACCGCAACCGGCTAGTGGGGGATGGCGCACGATGGCTGAGATCGACGGCCTGCTCAAGCTCATGACCGACCGAGGCGCCTCCGACCTGCACATCAAGGTCGGTTCGCCGCCGGCACTGCGAATCGCCTCGCGTCTTGCGGTGATGTCCGAGATCGCGACCCTCACCGCCGAGCAGACCATGATGCTGGCCGTAGGGATGATGAACGAGCGCCAGCGCGAGCAGTTCGACGCGGGCAAGGAGGTCGACTTCGCCTACGAGCTGGCGGGTGTCGGCCGATTCCGCGTCAACGCGTTCCGCCAGCGCGGGACCGCGGGCATGACGCTGCGCCGAGTGACAACCGAGCAGCTCAGTGTCGAGGACCTGGGGCTGCCCCCGGTGATCAGGCGTCTTGCCGATGAGTCCCGTGGGTTGGTACTCGTAACGGGTACGGCCGGTTCGGGCAAGACCACCACGCTCGCATCGATGATCGACCACATCAACGCAACGCGAGAAGGTCACATCGTCACCGTCGAGGACCCGATCGAGGTCATGCACACGGACAAGCGCTGCATCGTGAACCAGCGTGAGATCGGCATCGACACCGAGAGCTACGCCGAGGCTCTGCGTCACGTGGTGCGCCAAGACCCCGACGTGGTCTTCATCGGCGAGATGCGCGACTTCGACACGGTGTCGGCGGCGCTGACCGCGGCGGAGATCGGAAACCTCGTACTCTCGACGCTTCATACCATCGACGCCACCGAGACCATCAACCGAGTCATCGACTTCTTCCCGCCACACCAGCAGCAGCAGGTTCGCCTGATGCTGGGCTCGACCCTCAAGGGAATCGTCTCACTGCGCCTCATCCCTTCGGTGCAAGGTGGCCTCGTGCCGGCAGTCGAGGTGCTCGTCATGACCGGTACGATCCGCGAGTACATCGTCGATCCGGACAAGACGTATCTGATCCGAGACGCGATGGAAGAGGGCATGTACTACGGCATGCAGACCTTCGATCAGTCGCTGCTGCGGCTGTATCAGGACGGACGCATCACGCTTGATGACGCCGTGGCGATGGCGCACAACGCTCACGACTTCAAGATCAAGGTTCGGCAACTGGGAGTGGACGCGGCCGCGGTTCAGGACAGCGGGATCTACTAGCGGGCTGCCGTTTCGGGCGTCTGGGTGCTGCGCCGTCGAGCGCGTAGTTGGATCGCACGGGCGGTGAACGCCCCCAATGCCGCGCCAACTGTGTCGACGATCCAGTCGAGCACGTCCGGGTTTCGCAGCGGCACGAAGCGCTGGTGGAATTCGTCGCTGACCCCGTAGGCCGATGCGATAAGGAGCGCAATCGCCACGACGCGCCATCCCCGCGAGCGGGAGTCGAGCGCCCAGACGAGCAGCGCGCCGAGGATGAAGTACTCGCCAAGGTGGCCCTGCCACGAGTATCCGCCCGGGAGCGTGGACCCCGGTCGAGCCGACACCGCGAAGATGACGCCGGCCCACGCTACGGTGAGGATCCAAGCGAGTATGCGGATGATGCGGTGTCGCACGACGGCTCGATTCCTTGCTGTGGAGACGGTGCGACGAGTCTACCCTGTCGCCTTGACGCAGACGAGTGCGCTCTGGGAGTGTGGGCGGGTGTCCTGATGGCTGGCCGGTGAACCGAGGTAGCGTGAAACGCAGGGGCTCGTTGGTGGCGGTGATCGTCTCGGCGGCGTGCTTCGGGACGCTGGCGGTGCTGACGCCTCTTGCGTATGCTGCCGGCGCCGAACCCCTTCCGCTGCTCTCGTGGCGCTTCCTCTTCGCGGCGCTCCTGCTTGCTGGCCTGGTTGCGGCGAGGCGTCCGGCGGATCTGATCCCCGGACCCGGCGACCTCGGTCGCTACGCGGCGCTGGCGCTTACCGGCTACGGAGCGGCCTCGGTCTGCTTCTTCTTTGCGCTCCAATACGCCGATGCCTCCGTCGTCGGCGTGTTGCTCTACGCGTATCCGGCGCTTGTGACCGTGGCGAGCTGGGTGTTCCTCGGCGAGAAGGCGACCTGGCAGCGTGGCCTGGCGGTGCTCGTGACGTTCGTGGGGTGTGCGCTCGTCGTCGGATTGTTCGGCGGTACCGCCCGAGTTCAGACGCCTGGGATTCTCTTGGGTCTCGGCGCAGCGGTGGGGTACACGCTCTTCAACCTGCTGTCGCATCGTTGGCTGCCGGGCCGATCGCAGCTCGTGATGATGGGCTACACCTTCGGGATCGCCGCTATCGGCGTCTCGGTCATCTGCGTCGCCGGAGCGTTCCTGCAGCTCCCGCCCGGGGCAATCGGCGTGAGGCTCTCGGGCGCGGTCGCGTCGTTGTCGCCCTCCGCATGGCAACCAAGCGCGTGGGTGCTCCTTGCGGCAATCGTGGCAATCCCCACGTTCGCAGCCGTGGTGCTGTACCTCGAGGGCATCCGAGGGCTCGGCCCCTCACAGGCCGCCGTCATCTCCACCCTCGAGCCACTGTTCACCATCGCGCTCGCGGCGGCGGTACTCGGTGAGCGTCTGTTGCCGATACAGTGGCTCGGCGCGGTGTTCGTGCTCGCGGGAGTCGTGTTCGCCGAGACGAGTGCTCGACGCGTCGAGCAACCGGCGGCGTTCTAGCTCAGGCCGGCGACGACGGCGACCAGCATGTTGCGGGCGAGCCAGCCGCCCGCGACGACGACCGCCTGCAGCCCCCATGCGAGTGCGATCGCGCGAAGCACCGGCTCGCGAGCGTGCCCTGCTCGGAGGAGCGAAGCGCCCGTCATTGCCGCTGCCCCAAGCCACGCGATCAGCCGCAACTCGGGAGTGAGTGCGATGGCGTACACCGTCAGTCCCCGCGCGAGTGAGCCCCGCAAGGCGGCGCTGTCGTCGGTGGCGACGTCGGGAAGCGCCCGCCGCATCACGAACCATCGGATGGCCGCCCACATGAAGCTCGCAACGCCCGCGAGCGCCGCCGCTCGGCGGTCGAGGGTCGTCGACACGAGCAAGACGCCGCCCACTGCGCCTGCAGCAAGTGCCGCCGTGCCCACCCACACACTCACGGGGTGACGTACGTCGGTGAGGGCGTGTGCTGCGAGAAGGTCATGCGCCCACGTGAAGGCTCGCTGTGCGAGACCCGCGATGGTTCTCGCTGCATCCACGATGGCGCGAACAAGCCCGGCGAGTGCCAACCGCCACCAGAGCAGCCAACGCCGCACGGGGTGGGTGTCGTGAGATGCCGCGGGTGAGGGTGCGGATGGTTGCCGTGCTACCATTAACGTTGCTTTCGAAGACGATCGGGACGCGCGCTTACGCGCTTGCGTCCCCCGCAAGGCGAGGTACGTTCGCCAGTGTACTCGACCCAAGAAACAGGGGGACGCCGGAAGCGGCTCGCCACGCGGGCTGCAGTCGTCCTAATGGCGTCCGCGGTGGTCCTTGCGATCATCACCGTCTCGCTTCTCGCGTTCGCCTTCTACCTCGACAGCGTGGCGAAGAGTCTGCCCGACATGCGAGCAGCACTCGACACGATCATCACCGAACAGACCACGGTCGTGTACGCCGCCGACGGCACGAAGCTCGCCGAGTGGCATGGCGAACAGGATCGGACCGTCGTCCCGTACGAGGACATCCCGCTCTACTTGCGTGACGCGGTCGTGGCGGTCGAGGACAAGCGGTTCTACGAGCATCACGGCATCGACCCGAGCGGCATCTTGCGCGCGCTGAAGGCAAACACCGAGAGCGGCAAGGTCGAGCAGGGTGGCAGCACGATCACGCAGCAGGTGGTCAAGAACCTGTTCACCAACGGGCGGCGGACGATGCTGCGAAAGGTCCAGGAGGCCCTGATGGCGAACGCCCTCGAGGCGCGCGCCGACAAGGCGAAGGTGATGGAGCTCTACCTCAACACCGTGTATCTCGGTCGTGGGTACTACGGGGTGGAGAGCGCTGCGCGACGCTACTTCGGCAAGCCCGCGCGGGAGTTGACTCTCGCCGAGTCCGCGACGATCGCGGGCATCATCAAGTCCCCCACGCGGTACTGCCCCCTCGACAATCCCGACGCCGCGCGCATCCGTCGCGATCTGGTGCTCAATCAGATGGCTGAGCAGCGATTCATCACGAAGAGTCAGTTGCGCGAGGCCGAGCAGCAGCCCATCGTGATCGCCCCGGAACCGGCCCCCTCTGACATTGCGCCCTACTTCGTCGAGTACGTGAAGCAGGACCTGATCGCTCGGTTCGGCGCCCAGCGCGTCTACACCGGTGGCCTGCAGGTCTACACCTCGCTCGATCCGGCCATGCAGAAACTCGCCGAGAAGGCCGCGGCCCGGCTCTCGCAGAAGGGCGACCCGGAGGTGGCCCTCGTAGCGGTTCGCCATTCTGACGGCCAGGTGCTCGCGATGGTGGGCGGGCGCGACTTCTCGGTCAACCAGTTCAATCTGGCTGTGCAGGGTCGACGCCAGCCCGGCTCGGCCTTCAAGCCGTTCGTGCTCGCCGCCGCGCTCCAGAAGGGTATCGGCCCGGCGGCTCGCTACAACGCGGCGCCGTACACCGTGCGAGTCAAGGACGGTATCTGGAACGTGCAGAACTACGAGAACACCATCACTGCCGGCCGAATGACACTCAACGCCGCGACCATGTGGTCGGTCAACGCGGTCTTCGCGCGACTCATCATGCAGATCGGGCCAAACAACGTCGTGCAGATGGCCAAGAAGATGGGGATAACGACGCCACTCGATCCGGACCCTGCGATTGCTCTGGGCGGGCTGCGCATCGGCGTTTCGCCGCTTGAGATGGCGAGCGCGTACGGCACCATCGCCAACGCAGGCATGGCCGTTCGCCCCTCCGGTGTCGAGCGCGTTCTCAACGACGCGGGCGAGATCATCTACGAACCCAACCAGGCGGCGACCAAGGCGATGGACCGGCCGGCCGCCACCATCGAAGCCCGGATGCTGCATGATGTGGTACAGAAGGGCACGGGCGTGAAGGCCAAGATCGGCCCGTGGGCCGCAGGCAAGACCGGGACCACACAGTCGTATCGGGACGCGTGGTTCGTGGGCTGGTCCAGCGGGATCTCGACCGCGGTGTGGGTCGGCCACCGAGACGGGCAGGTCGCCATGACCGATGTCCACGGCACCAAGGTTTCGGGTGGGAGTTTCCCCGCGATGATCTGGGCCGACTTCATGAAGGGCGCCGTCAGACTGCCGGCACCACCCACCGATCTGCCCTGACAGGGGCAGTCGACGAAAGGGCCTCGTGGACCACTACCGCAGACTTCAAGTCACACGCGACGCGGATCCCGCGGTCATCGAGCGCGCGTACAAGGCGCTCAGTCTCAAGTACCACCCCGATCACGCACCGGTGGCGCAGCGCGACAAGGCGACGCGGCGGATGCAGATGCTCAACGAATCCTACCGGGTGCTCAAGGACCCGATGCAGCGGCGTCAGTACGACGCGACCCTGCCGCCTGAGGTGGGCGAGAGCGGGTGGGATCAGTTCTGGGAGCGCGGGCTCGTCGGGCTGTTCACCGACAAGTTCGGCCGGATCCCGCGGCGGTAGCCTAGCGGGAGCGCGTCATCAGGCGGGCGAGCGGCGGCACCTTGAGCCCGATGACCTGCGGCGGACACAGTTCCTGACAGCAGTAGCAGCGAATGCATGTGCTGTGGTCGAACGCAGGGCCATCGTCGCCCACGACAATCGCGTTCACAGGGCAGCTCTCCTCGCAGCGCTTGCATCGCGTGCACTGCTCGCCGCGTTCCAGCACCGGTCGTGCTGTCGTCCACGTTCGCAGACGCTTGCCCAGCCAGGGCGGCATACCCGCCGAGATGTCCTTCGCCGGCAGCGCGAACCCCTCGGGCGCTCGCGAGCGCCAGTCAACGCCGAGCACCTCGACCTCATCGGTGGATGAGGGGCCGAGCCCGCGGCGTGCCGCGGCCTTGTTGGAGTAGACCTCCATGGGGTCGAGCCCTGCCATCGCTGAGGCGATGACGTCCAAGGAGACGCTGTCCGCGGATGCGAGAAGCACTCCGACGGCTCGGGGAGTGCCGCCGGCAGGACCGTCGCCTTCCATGCCCACGATGGCGTCCATGATGGCCAGTTTCGGCTTGCACGCGATCATGAGGTCGATGAGCATGCTGCCGAAGTCGTCGCGATCGGGCACCTTCACGTGGTACTGCGCCTTCTCCAGCCCCGGGATGCATCCGAACAGGTTCTTCACGGCACCGGTGAACATCATGAAGCCGTGGGTCTTGAACTTGGGCAACGTGATGAGCACGTCGGTTTCGGCGACGGCGCGTCCGATGGTGAACGTGCCGTACAGGCTGCCGGTTCCCGATGAGACGCGCACGCACTCGTCGTCGAGCAGAAGCAGGTCGACGCCCTCATCGGCGCACACCGCTTCAATCCCGGAGTCGCGCTTCACGCCGCGCCACATGCCGGCGGTGTTCGGGCCGCCGGGGCTGTCGGCGACCGATACGAGTCCGCCGCAGGCGCGAGCGGAGCGGATTGCCGCCCGTACCACCTCGGGATGCGTGGTCACGGCACGCTCGGGAAGTGCCTTCGAGAGCAGATTGACCTTGAGCAGGACCGTCTGTCCCGGAGACACGAACGCCGCCATTCCCCCGAGAGGGGCAAGGGCGGCGTCGAGTGCAGATTGAACCTCTGCGGGGTCGTACGTCTCACATGCGGCGATGCTCACTGGCTCCATTGGGTCAGTCTAGCGTACTGCCGCAGGTACTCGTTCTACTCGGCGGAAGCGGGCTCGCGCTCGAGGAGCTTGTTGCTGACCAGCCTCATGATGGCGGGGTAGCTCACCGCTCCGTCGTACACGGGGACACCATCCATCACCGTGACGGGGTAGAGCAGGCCCCGGTTGTCGATCTCCTCGATGACGGCAGGAAACGCGGCCTTTACCTCTGGCGACTGAACATCGTAGTAGATGACGCGGGTGTCGTCACCGAAGCGTCGTTCCATCTCGGCTCGGACGATTGACGTGATCTCCTCCGGAGACCAGGAGGGGCCTCAACCACCGGAGTAGCACGCGGTCTGCGCGGGGAGGTCGAAGACCTCGATCACGATAGGATCTGACACGGTGACCCCTCTCATTTGAACTTGACGGCGCCCATGGGGCAGACACGAATGCACGCACCGCATCCGGTGCACTTCTCTTCGATGACCTTAAAGCCTCCGTCAGCGGGAACAATGGCTCCAGCGGGGCAGCTCCTCCGCGAAGGGCAGCCGGGATTTCGGTCGCAACGGGACTGATCGATTGTGACAGTAGTCATGCGCTTCTTCCTGAGTCGCAGATCATGCGGCACGAGCCGCCCGACACCCGAATAATACCCCAAGGGGTATAAGAAGCGCAACTGTGCCTCGTGACCTCTCGCTGGTAGGATGTCGGCAAGATGCAATACGGGGTTGGCGATGAGGGGTTGCGCGCTATGGCGATTGCAGGGGGAAGCTCACGGCGGCTCCGATGGGTGATGGTGGGATCGGGACTGTTTCTCGGGTTCATCTTCCCGTTTGTAGCACTGATCTTCGTCTCTCCCAGGAGCACCATCGGGTTTGCGGTGTTCGTGGGCATGTGTCTGGGTGCCGGTGGCTTCATGGGATGGCTGTGCGACTCGCTTGCGGAGCGCGCTTCGCAGAAGGCGATCGCCGGGGCGCTTGAGCAGGCTCGGACACGCCTCGGCGTGGATATCAGGGTCGAAAACGCCGACCTCGACACGATGACAGCCGAGTTCGAGCGGGTGTTCCGGGATGTCTCGGGCGTGCTCACTCGCGCACGAATGGTCAACAGCGAGTTGCGGGCTTTGACCGCCCAGGCCCTCACGGCGACCGAGGAGCAGGCGAGCGGGGCGGCCGAGCAGGCTGCAGCCGTCACGCAGACGTCCGCGACGGTCGAGGAGCTCGCACAGACGTCGCGTCAGATCGCTGAGAACTCGCAGGCTGTGGCGGCGATCGCCGAGCGCACGCTTGCATCGGCCGAGGAGGGCATGTCGACGGTTGCCGACACAGCCGATGGCATCGAGGAGATCCGCGAGAGCACGCAGGCGGCATCCGACCGCATCCTCGCACTGGGCGAGCGCAGCCAGGAGATCGGCCGGGTGCTCGTGATCATCGACGACATCGCCGAGCAGACCAAGATTCTCGCACTCAACGCGGCCATCGAGGCCGCTCGAGCAGGGGAGGCCGGCAAAGGATTCGCGGTCGTGGCCGAAGAGATCCGCAAGCTCGCCGAGTCCGTCACGGAGTCGACCTCTGAGATCGGACGAGTCGTTCGAGAGATCCAGAGCTCGACGGCCTCGCTGGTCATGTCCACTGAAAAGGCGAGCCGGAAGGTCGATGAGGGCAAGGTCCTCGCAGGCCACACGGCCGAGTCGCTCGGGCGCATCGTGCATCAAGTCGAGGAGACCACGGACTCGGCCAAGCAGATATCCATTGCGACGCAGCAGCAGCGCACCGCCTCTGACCAGGTCGTTGTCTCGATGCGCGAGATGGCGCAGGTAGCGCGTCAGTCCGCGGAAGCGTCTCGCCAGATACAGGCCGCGATCCTCGAGCTCAACGAGCTTGCGGACTCGCTTGACCTGCGCTGAGGCGCCACGCGGAGTGCTCTCGAGCTTGCAGGACGTGCGGGCGATACGTCGAAAGCCGTTCATGTCCGCTATGAACGTTACGCGCACCTTATTGTGAGGGTGGGTTCGTTCATATATCTTTCTTAAAGACAAGGTTGGGGGAGCCCGTCTCCCTGCACGCATGGGTTTGTGCCGATCAAGCAAGGAGAGTGCGTATGGCGAAGATCTCCCTGGCCGGATTCAAGGATCCGGTCCGCCGCCCGCGCTATATCATCTGGGCGGCAGTAGCCGTTCTGGTGATCATCGCGGTCATGATTCCCGTGCTGGGGGTGACTTCCACCCGTTGGTTCTGTTCCGAGGGCTGCCACAAGGTCCAGGACGACACGATCATCGCGTATCAGCATTCGAGCCATTCGAACATCAGCTGCATGGCCTGCCATATGCCGGTGAACGCGAATCCTGTGGTCTTTATGCTCCACAAGGCAGAAGCGCTCGGCGAGTTGTACATGACAGTCACGAACAAGTTCGAGCTCCCGCTCAACGGGGAGAGCGAAGTCGCGTTGACGATGACTCCCGACAAGTGCACGCAGTGTCACAACCTGGCCACGCGCCCTGTGACGCCGAGCGCCGGGATGAAGATCAATCACGACAAGCACACGGAGAAGGAAATCGCGTGCACGATCTGCCACAACCGGATCGCGCACACGGAGGACTTCACACCCACGCTCAAGGATCCGAACACCGGCGAGCCCAACCATCCGCATACCAACTTCATGTCGATGGATTCGTGCTTCCGTTGTCATGATCAAGAAGCGGGCGCCGCTCCGGGTGCCTGCATCCTGTGTCATACCACTGGTTTCGAGCTCAAGCCTGATAGCCATGTCGCAGGTGACTTCATGAAGAAGCACGGCGAGATGGCCAAGGAAGCGCTCGCCGAGGTCGAAGAAGTCGAGAAGGAGTTCGGCATCGAGAAGGTCACTCCTGAGGTCAAGATGGAGTGGTCCAAGACCGAGGAGGGCGAGAAGGCTCACGAGCCGCTCGGCGAGAAGCTCATCCCCACGGGCGCCGTCTTCTACTGCGGTACCTGCCACAAGCAGGACTTCTGCACGAACTGCCACGGTACTCAGATGCCTCACTCAGAGACCTTCGTCGAGCCCAAGGACGTCAAGGATCCCGCCGGTCACCCGGCGCAGTCCAAGCTCATCGCCAAGAAGTGCGTGATGTGTCACGGCGACAACGCCAAGACCCACTTCTGCGACGAGTGCCATCACGGCACGAAGGTCGGTCACGAGTACGACGTCAAGAAGCCGTGGGTCAACCAGCACCCGGCCGCTGTCGCTGAGTCCGGTGTGAAGGCGTGCACCGAGAAGTGCCACTCGCCGAAGTTCTGCGTGGACTGCCACTCAAGCAAGCGTGTCTTCCCGTCCTCGCACCGCCAGGGCACCTGGACCCACCCGGCAACGCCGGCGAAGTCCGTCTACGGCAAGAGCGCGGCGGAGGCTAAGGCCAAGCACGCGCTGGCTGCCAAGGATTCGATCGAGTCCTGTGAGGTGTGCCACGGCGCCGGTGGGCTTCAGGCGAAGTTCTGCAAGAGCTGTCACAAGCTCACGCTGCCGCACACCGACGAGTTCAAGAAGTTCCACGGTGCCACCGGTCGCAAGAAGCCGTCGGTCTGCAAGAACTGTCACGGCTTCAAGGAGATGTGCAGCAACTGTCACCACATCGGTTCCTCGAACCGCACGCCGTGGATCAGAGTTCATGGCTCCTCCGTTGCCAAGAATGGTCCGGAGACCTGCATCGAGAAGTGCCACAAGAAGGCCGATTGCCAGAACTGCCACACTCGTCGCAAGGTGGTTCCCGCCTCGCACAAGTCGAGCAAGTTCGTGAAGCGTTCCGGCAAGACGCTGGGCAACCACGCCGCCCTGTACAAGAAGGACAGCTCGATCTGTACCTTCTGCCACAAGGGTGCCGAGGACACGCTGCCGAACTCCAAGTTCTGTCGCGGCTGTCACGGGGTTTCGATCCCGCACGCCATCGACGAGAGCAGCGAGCAGAAGTACGAGCACAAGGCCGGCTTCCAGAAGAAGAAGCTGAAGCGCTCCACCTGTGCTCGTTGCCACGAGACCAAGTTCTGCAACGATTGCCACCATCCCGATGGCGCGAAGTCGACCAAGGTCTGGGTCCACTACCACCCGGCCGTGGTCAAGAAGAACGGCGCGTCGCCGTGCTTCGAGTCGTGCCACCAGGAGACCTTCTGCTCCGACTGTCACGTGAATAGGGCGTCGAGGCTCTAGTAGAGCCGAGACGAGTGCAAGTGCCGGGAGCCCGG
>JAAXWY010000049.1 GCA_013334745.1 Coriobacteriia bacterium | reverse complement strand
CCGGAAGCTGAACAGGACCTGGGTCCGCCGGGTGATCGAGGTGGTCCCCCACTCGGCGAACGCCGCCTTCGCGGCAGCGACCGCCTCGTCCATGATCCGGATCGAGGCGAAGTCGACCGTGCCGCTCACCTGGCCGGTGGCCGGATCGTAGATGTCGCCGCTGCGCACCGGATCGATGAGGTCGACCGCCTTGTCGCGCAGGGCGGTCAGCGCCGCGCCGACCTTGTCGGTGGGGACCTCGGACTCGGTGGGCACATACGGTGCGCCGTTGATCCAGTGGGTGACGTGCTTCATGGGTGCCTCTCGGTTGCTGGTCGGTGCATCAGGGTCGGTACGGGCAGGACGGTGCCGGGTCGGTTCCCAGTGTCGGTCATGAGTCGAACCCGAGTCCCATCCGGTCGAGGGTGCGCAGCCACAGGTTGCCCCGGCCACCGGAGTTGTCGGCCCGGTCCAGCGACCATCGGGTCAGCCCGACTGCGGGGCTGCGCAACGGCTCGGGCGGGAACCGCTTCGGCTCCCGGGTCACGACCGCGAGCCGCGCGAACCCCGCCGACGTGGCGTGCCTCGCCGCTTCGGCATTCGCGCAGGCTCCCGCGCAGGCTCCCGCGCCGGCAGCCGCGCCGGGCACACCCGCACCCGGCGCCTACCCGCCAGGCGTTCCGGTGCCCGGTGCGGCTTCCGCACCCCCGGCCGGAGGCTATCCGGCAGGCGTACCCGCTCCCGGGGGTGCGGGCGCCATGGGCGCGCCGGCGCCAGCGCAGTCGGGTGCAGCCGAGGTCGGCGCCGCGGTCGCAGGGGTGGCCGGCGGGCTGCTGGCGGCGTTCGGGAAGAGCGCGCTGCGGTCGATGGGCACGCAGGTGGGCCGCAGCGTCAGCCGCGGGTTGCTCGGCGGGTTGAAGCGCTAGGCTCGGCTAACGCTCGCTGCGATACCACGGCGGCCAGTGATCGGCGCCGGGGCCGAAGCGCAGGTAGCCGATCGATCCGACCACGGGAAACAGCAGCAGTACGACCAGCCACATGACCCGCGACGCGAACGACGCGCTGTCTTGGTGCGCGATGACGTCCCAGATCGCGTAGAACTGGGCATACGCGATGGCGAGCACGCCCGCTAGCGCGACGAGCTTCATCGGTTGCCGTCCCCTCTCGTACTCATCAGCAGCCCGATCCAGCTTCTGTTCGATCCGCACATGGTCAGCCTGCATGCCTTCGATTTCATGTTCGGCCTTCGTATTGGTGTCGAAGCCAGCACTCGCCCGCTCCATGGTGCGGCTGCGCGGCGGTCGCTGCAAGGGGCACTGCGCACTCACCTGCGCTAGACTTCTCATCACACCTGCGACCGGGAGTCACCGATGGGCACGCCAGACAATCATCTCGGCACCGATTCGCGCCTCAAGCGCTATGAGTCGCTCGTGGACATGATCGGCGACGCCGACAACCCCACTCCCATCGTCGCGCTGCAGCACCTCGCCCCCGCCGGCGTGGATCTCTTCGTGAAGCTTGAGTGGGTCAACCCGTTTGGCTCGATCAAGGACCGGGCCGCGAAGCGGATGCTCGCCGGCCTTGCCGAGCGCGGTGAGCTTGAAGGCCGCACCGTACTCGAACCGACCAGCGGCAATACCGGCATCGCGCTTGCGGCGCTCTGCGCACTCGAGGGCCGCCCTATGCGTGCGATCGTGCCCGCATCGATGCCCGCCGAGAAGTCGGTGCTGCTGCGCGCGTTCGGCGCTGAGGTCGTGCGCACTCCCGCGGTCGGGGCGGCGGACCGCCACCCGATGGACGTCGCCATGGACATGGCCGAGCAGACGCTCGCTGCAAGCGATGACTTCGTGATGCCCAACCAGTACGACAACCCCGATAACGCACGCGCGCACTACGAGACGACCGGTCCCGAGATCTGGGCGCAGACCGGGGGGCGCGTCCGCTACTTCTTCGCAGGTCTGGGAACCGGCGGCACGATCAGCGGGGCCGGACGCTACCTCAAGGAGCGCGACCCTTCCATCAAGGTAATTGCGATCGAGCCCGTCGCGGGCCACCGTATCAGCGGCCTGAAGAACATGACCGAAACCGCCGAGCCGGCCATCCTCGACCGCGACGTCATCGACGAGATCGTCTACGTCGACGACGGCGACACCCTGGCGACCTGCCGAGCAATGCACCGCACGGAGGCGCTGCTCGTCGGTTCAACCGGCGCGGCGTGCCTTGCTGGAGCCCTGCGCTGGCTTCGCGAGAATGGCTCTTCCGGAGTGGCCGTGGCAGTCGCTCCCGATACCAGCCAGAAGGCCCCCAGCTACCTTGAGCAGATGCTCGCAGAAGAGGAGTGAGTGTGAGTTACACCCCTGAGATCGCACTCAACATGCTGCGCGAAGGAAACGAGCGCTTCGCCGAGGGTCGGCAGAAGCCGCACTTCACACCAGCCGAGCGTCATGCGTTCGTCGAGGGCCAGCGCCCGTGGGCGGTCGTCGTGGGCTGCTCGGACTCGAGGGTGCCTGTAGAGGCGCTTTTCGATGTGGGCCCGGGCGAGCTGTTCGTCGTGCGCACGGCCGGACACGTCATCTCCGCAGCCGGCTACGCGAGCGTGCGCTATGCCGTCGAGGAACTCGAGGCACATCTCGTGGTGGTTCTCGGTCATGAGGACTGCGGAGCGGTCGCGGCGGCTCGCAGCGGCAGTGCCCCCGCCTACCTCGCGCCGGTCACGGACCACATCCACGTTGAAGCCGATACGCTCGCAGGCGCTGTCGACGAGCACGTCGTCGAGTCGGTCGCCGAGATGCGTGAGTGGTTCGACGCTGCCGGCTTCCCGGCCGAGAGCCCGGTCGTGATCGGCGCCGCATATCAGCTCGCGAGCGGCGAGGTGCACTGGCTCGACTGACCAGCCGTGGCCGGTCGGCCGTGGCGGCAGCCGGGCCGACCCTACGGCAGCTGCTTCAGCACAGCCTCGAGCGTCGAACGCAGGGCCTTCGGATCGCCCGACTTCACGTCCGCCTGGATCGCGACGAGTACCTCACCGCTTGCGAACCCTATCGCGGCCGAGGAGTCACCATCCGTGCCGAAATAGACGTTACGGTTGTTTCCGCGGAACGTATCGGCGTTCTTCGGGAAGTAGCGCTTCACCTTCAGCCCCAGCCACTTCTTGGCCTCAGCTGAGGAGCGATACTGCTCCACGTAGACCGAGAGTGACTTCGCCTCGGTGCCGCCCGTCGGCTTGTAGTAGCGCGTGGCCGAGAAGGCGTCGACCAGTGCGGGCTGAGCGGTGAAGCCGGTGAGCGTGTCAGGCATCCACTTGCGTAGCGCGGAAGGGGTGTCTGTGGGTGTCTTGGAGGGCGTGGTCGTCCCGGGCTTGGGCGCGGGCGAGTTGTCGGGCTTGGGCTTCTTGCCAGCCTTGATGGCGTCGGACTGTGACGTAGCCTGGCGGTAGTCGGGCGTCAGCGCCAGCAACGCGCCGAGCTTGTCGCCCGCCAGCTGGTAGTCTCCAGCAATCAGCGCCGCCTGTGCCTCGGAGTAGAGTGTCTCGATCCTGGGATCGATGCCCGGCTGCACGATCGTCTGGACCCGATAGGCTCCGGCAGTGTCCACCGGCACCTTCAGCGTATGGATGTCCTCACTCAGCACGCGCCCTTGCGAGTCCACGGTGCGAGTACCGGTCTGCACTTCCACCATGCGCTGACAGGCCACGCTTCCCGCGCTTGCCGCAAGCAGGAACGCCGCAAGCAGGATCGTGATGAAGGTCCTTCTCACACTGCCTCCTCAAGTGCACGAGCCCTCGATCGGCCGAAACCAACCGAGAAGGCGAGCACAATCACCGCGAGCACCGCAAGGACGGCGGCCGCGACCCGAACAGGATCCACCAGGGCCTCGACCACGAGCCGAGAGTACTCCGTCCCGTACGTCTGCTGAACATCAGCCGGAATCCAGGTGTTCCAGGTATGAAGCGTAGTGCCGCGAAGCGGAACTGACGCAATCACACACGTCACCGAGGCCACCGCCGAGGGTCCCCACGAGGAGACCCGATCGTTGCTTCGTGCCGACAGTACCGCTGCAAGCGACGCGCCAGCGGCCGCAAGCGTGAGCCAACCCGTAGCCGATTCGAAACCAACCATCGTCCAGGCGACCCGGAACGGCTCGCCGGTGCCGCCTTCCGACAGTGCATCGAGCGCCGGCGTGAAGAGCGACACGACTCCGGTGATCATCGACGCACCGGCAAAGGCTAGTGCGATAGCATGCCGCCCCCCGACACTTCGCTCGGCCGACTCAGCGTCCACGGGCGTCATCGCAATCACCACCAGACCCACTGTCAGCGCCATGGCGCCGCTGGCAGCGCCCGCCCACGCGACGGGACTCGGTCCGTACTCGAACGTCAGCTGCTCCACAGCCGCTAACGACATGACCAGAAGGGGCACGCTCATGAGTGTCGCGCTCGCCCTCAGTGTGTCGGTTCCGCGCTCCAGCGTAGTCCACCCAAACGTGAACAGTGCGAGCGCAGCCCCGAGGTAGATGCAGGGCATCAAGACGCCCTGCGTAAGCTCGACCACACCTGGAAGCTGGGGCAGTGCGAAGATCACGCCCGGCACCGAAGCGCCCGCCAGTGCAACGAGTGCCGTCGTGCGCAGAGGCAGCCGTGAACCGATGGCCGATACAACGAGCGCCCCGGCGACGAAGACCGCACCAGCGAGGACAAGCATCGCGTCACGCATGGGGAACTTGGCAATCAGCGCGAACGAACTCGGATACTCCCAGCTCGCGAGCAGCCCTGCGGCCCCGGCAAGTGCAGCGATGACTCCTGCGAGCGGTGCAGGACCACGCCGCCCCCGAGCGAGCCCCCAGGATGCCAACACGAGCAGTGCGCCCCAAGTCGTCGTCATCAGGAAGAGTGAGTCCGCCCCGGACGGCGCATCCGAACTGCGCTGAAGCGCCGCGAGCAACGGCGCACACCACAACATCGCGGCACCGCCAACAGCCGTCCACACGACGTCCTCGCGCTGCCTTTGCCAAAGCTCACGCGGCGCGACAGGACGCTCGAAGATGAGACCGAGAAGAAGCGCCACGGCACACGACAGCCCGATCAGTACGCGATCGGGAACAGCATCCGCCGCCGCAGTGGCGATCACGAAGACACCCGTTGCGCCGATCGCGGATGCGAGCGCCGGAACCATGAGCCTGGTGAGACGACCGGTCACGAGACCTCTCTCAATCAGCGTGCTGACCAGCGGCGCGGTACCCAAACGGCCCTACCGATGGGAAGGGCCGAGGATTCCTCCCCGGCCCTTCCACGGTAGCAGAGGCGCCGACACGCGCGCTCGGCTCAACTACTTGTTGTGGCACCTTTCGCAGACGCCACGGTTGTCATGCCGCAGGAGTGCTGACGGAACCGGGTTGGCAGCGACGAACGTGTTCCTCGCGACACCGTCGGTATCAACAACCGACGCAGCGCCGACATTGGAGGCGAACCCGCTCATGCTGGCAGCCGTACCGTGTGCACGATGGCACGTGAGGCACTCAATCCAGTCCGAGGACTCGTTGACCCTGTTGCCGGCACCCTGCTCATCGATCGCGTGAGCGAGCGGGAGAGTGGTGTCGGTCACGATCATCGACGCCTTGTCCGGACCGTTGTAGCTGTCCAGCTCGACGTTGATCGGGTGCTTGTGGCGAAGCGTCAGGCCACCGCCGTCACCGGCGTTGTAGGTCGTCGCCAGACTGGAGTACGTCGTCTCGACGCCATTGACCGTCTTGGTGTAGTCGACCAGCGGACCGAGGTAGGTGCTATGGCAGCCAGCACACCAGCCGCTCATGCCCTTGTCGGCGTTGACGCCGGTGGCACCGTTGGCCAGCGTGGCCGTGGTCATGTTGTAGCCCTTGGCGTAACGAGCCGTCGTGTAGTCCGGCTTGTAGTTGGGATACGCCTGGTGGAGGCGGAATCCGTTGACCGGCCAGCCAGTCTCAACCGAGGAGACGTAGCCGTCGGGGTCGGGATCAGCGCCGCCGCCGGAGTACTGACCGACTGCGTTGCCGTTGACGACGGTCTTCAGGATGCGGTAGTTCGGCGAACCGTGCGGATCGTGACAGCTCGTGCAATCCATCTTGATGGCGTTGCCCGTGCCGTTCATGAACGCATCGGGGCCCTGGCCGCGAGTTGCGACGCCGCCCGTGAAGTTCGCACCGTCACCCCAGTAGCCACCGCCGTAGGCGCCCCAGCTCGAACCCTTGTACATGTGGGTGGAGGTGGTGGCCGTCTGGTCGAGCGACTCGAAACCGCCGCCGTTGAGGATCGCGTCGGTGGTGCCGTAGAGGGTGCCTTCGTAGATACCGGTCTGAACGTTGGTATCTGCGCCCTGGCTGGTGGCGTCGTGACATGCGTAGCAGAACTGCCAGACCTCCGTGGCGGAGGACACGAGCAGTGCTGAGTGCTGCGAATTGTCAGTTGCCGTCCAGGTGATAGAACTGACCGAGGTGTGAGCGCGGTGACAACCGGCACACGAGTCGGTATCCGTCACGTAGTTGCCGTGGATCGCGAAGTTCGCCGAGGCGACCGCCGGAACCATGAGCATCACAGCGGCGGCGAGGACGAGTACGAGTACGAGCTTCTTGTTGGTCATGTCCTACACCTCCTCCATGATCGCGACGTCTTCTTCGGCTGCAACAGCCGCCTTGCGCTTCGAAAGGGCGGCAAGCCCTCCGAGAACCAGCGTCGGAACCAGCATGCGTCCGCTTGAGAGCAGTGAGCTCGTCATCGGAGCGATGTGATCCTCGATGAACGGATCGGCCTTCGGCGGAACGAGCCTGAACTTCTTGCTCGACCAGTAGATCGAGCCACCGCCATACCAGTTGGTCTCGCCATTAGCGAATACGTACCCATTCAGCGGGTCATTGAGATACGCAAGGATGTTGGCCTTGGAATCCCACTTCATCGCCTTGGCAGGGCACGAAGACACGCATGCCGGCTCGTGAGCCATCTCCGGAACCGTGGCGTTGGGGAGCGTGCCACCGCTGGGGAGCGGCAGATCGCTCGTGAACACCTGGTTGGGATACGTGCCACTGGTAGCGCGAGCACGCGTCGGCAGACCAGCGCCAAGCGGTACAGCGTTGGGGCCGGTGTCCGCACCAGCACGACCGGTGCACAGGGTGCACTTGTTCATCTTGGTCAGACCTGCGTACGGGCCGCTCTCGAAGGCAACCCCGACCTTGGGGTAGCCGCCGCGCTGGCAACCGTACTCACAGGGCTTGGGACCGGTGCCGCTCTTGCAGAGGCTCGGCTGACACTTGGAGGCGTCAACGCTTACCGCTCCGGTCGCTTCCTTCCTGATAGCGCCGAACGGGCACTCAGGAGCACACGGGGGGACGTCAGTCGCCCCACCGCAGTGCCAGCAGGAGTAACGCATGAAGGGACCCATGTCGCCACGCTTGAGGCTCTTGATCGCGAGCCGCTGACGTGCACGGACGATGGAGCGCGCAGGGATGATGTCCGAGTCGATCGCAGTCGGAAGAGCGAGGTTCCACTCACGCTTGCATGCCGTGACACAGCCGTTGCAGCGCATGCACTTGTCCACATCTTGCAGAATCGCCATAACAGTCATTGTTCACACCTCCCTATATCTTCTCGATGCGACAGAGACAGGCCTTCGATTCAGGGATGACAGTGTTCGCATCACCTGCGTCGATGCAGAGATCGTTCGCGCGAGAGCCGGTTGACAGGCCCTCTTCACCCCAGTGCCACGGGATGGCAACGACGCCCTTGAGTACCTTCTGATCCGTACCGTTCGTTGAGCTCAGGCCGGTACCGACGCGGGCACGGAAGCCCGAACCGTACTTGGCCGGCTCGACGAAGTCGCCGGCGTCATTCACGACGCGAGCCGTGATGACCCTGACCATGTCGCCGTCCTTGATCCCGTTGGCCGCAGCATCTGCGGAGTTGAGCTCGATCCAAGGCTCCGGCTCGAGTTCGACGTTCCACCAGTTGTTACGGGTGATGGGGCCGCCCTGGAAGTGCTCGACGCACCGGATGGTGGTCAGCACCAGCGGGAAGTCCGCAAGCGCAGGGTCGGTGAGGGTCTTGCTGGCGACACCGTTGACGAAACCACGACCGGCGACACGCGTGTCGTCCTTGACGAGGTCCCAGTTGGCGCCCTTGGTGTTACGGCCCCACGTGGTGGTGAGGTCGGCCCGAGGCGACTCGTACGGCTCGCAGTGGGCGGCAAAGCGACCAGCAAGCGAAGCGTTGGAGGGATACACGCCTGCCGCGTAGTGCGGGCTCGTGGTGACGGCCGCAACGACGGGGCTCGGCTTGTCGGCCAAGCGGTGGATCGTGCGATACCAGCGCGAGTAGTTGAATACCGCGGTGTTGGTCGACACGAACAGCCTGGCCGCCGAGTCCGGACCCATGAACAGGTCGTTCACGTCGCCCGGAACGAGACCGGTGGACGTACCGGCGAGGCTGGCGGTTCCACCGTTGTCGGTGTTGTTGTTGTACAGCACGCGACGGTTGACGAGCCACGAGTAACCCCAGCCCGGCGACGCGAGCGTGCCGTTCGGGTCAAGGCGGTCACGGCTCTTGGCGCGGTTGGCGGTGCCCCAGTCAGCCTGGTTCCAGTGCTTGTTGGTGGCACGACCAGTTGCGTAGGCGTTGGTGTAGATCCAGATGGTGCCACCAGAAGCAGATGCGGTGCACATCTCCTGGTAGACCTTCTCGGCGATAGCCTCGGAACCGGTAACCGTAGTCGGCGTGATCGGCACGGTGATAGCCGTCGTCACGTTGGGACGGACCGGCCACAGCTCGGCGGTGTTCGATGCATCGGTGAACTCGTTGGTGCGCGGTACGAAGCCGCACGCGTACTTGTCACCATAGAGCTTGGCGTACACATCGTTGCTCGTCGCCGGCGTGCCGGACGAGAAGCCGTTCATGTTGTACGTGCTCCACACGGCAGCGATGTGGTCGAACGCGGCGGCGCGGCCAAGAGCGTCGGCGAACCGGAGCAAGAGCTCGTTGTCGTCCTTGCTGTTGCCTGCCGGATCAGCGGCCTTGTAGCGCCACTGAAGCGTACGACCGGAGTTGGTCGCCGAACCGGCCTTCTCAACGTGAGCGGCGGTCGGGATCAGGTACGTGACACTGCCGGCCTTACGAGGAACGTTGGCCGTCTCGGTTGAGAACATGTCGACGCAGACAAGCAGGTCGAGGTTCTCAAGACCGGTGCGGATCGCGCCCTGGTTAGGCTCGGTGACGGCCGGGTTCTGTCCCCAGGCTACAAGCGCCTTGGTGATGCCGGAACTCGGAGCCATCTTGCGGAACATGGTGATGTGGTCGTCGCCTGCACCCTTAGGCCACAGCGAGAAGGCCGCGTCCATCATGGTGCGATCGAACGACGTTGCGCCGGACGTGGCGGTGTAGTCACCGAACCACTTCGCGGTCATGTTGGCGAAGCCGCGCTGCTGAAGCGACAGAGCCGCTGCACGATACGCGTCGTCGTACGAGTCGTTCATCTGGGTCTTGTTGCCCGTACCGGAGACCGGCGTGCCCCAGAGAGCGTTCACGTACTTGCCGAACTGGTTGGCCGAGTCCGGAATCGACGTGACCTGCGTACCGGGGTTGGCCGAGTACGCCGGGATGTTGCCGTAGAGCAGACCCATGTCCGTCGAGCCCTGGACGTTATGGATGCCGCGCAGGGCGTTGATGCCGCCACCGCAACGACCCATGTTGCCCATGAGCGTCTGAATCTGGGCGAACATCTTGACGTTCTGACCGCCGACCGTGTGCTGCGTGATGCCCATTGCGTAAAGCATGGTCGTCGCGCGGTAGGTCGAGGTGCGAGGATCCGTCGAGGTGCCCGTCGAGCAGTAGCTGTTCGCGATGAATGCATCGCCAACGAACTGGATGTCAGCCTCGCTACATCCGCAGATGTCGGCGGTCACTGCCAGCGTGTAAGCGCTGACGTGGGCCTTCAGGCGGTTGTACACGGTGTCCGAGCTCTCAAGAACGGTCTGCGCCTTCAGCGGGAAGTTCGCGATCGTGGTGTGATCGGGGGCGCCGCTGGGGCTGACGATCGCGTTGGTCGAGGCGATGACCTGACCGCGCCGATAGTCGGTGCCGTCCGAGTTAACCAGGAAGCGAGCATCCGTGAAGATCGAGCTGCCGTTGGCGAGCCCGGATGCGGCCATACCCGAGACAACGGTTGCCTGCACGCTGCCCGTGGTGGCGTTTCCATCGGTGAAGAAGGTGCCGTTGTTGTTCTTGTTGAGATACGACATGAACTTGTCGTAAACGGCATTGCCCGAGCCGAGCGCCTCGATGGTCTCAATCATGTAGCGGGTGAGACCGTTGCCGAAGGCGATGTCGGTACCAGGGCGGATCCTGACGTACCTGTCACCGTTGGCCTCGTCACACTGAAGCGCGGTGCGGTTGCGCCGGGGGTCGATGACGATGAGCTTGGCCGGTTGCTTGTTGACGCGGCCGCTCGTCGTGGCATCGCCGGTCGCCGAGTAGTACTGCTTCGGGAACCGAGCCCTGTTGACGTGCGCGATACATGCCGGGTGGTTCTCAACCGGGTTGGCTCCCCAGATGACGATGTTCGTCGAGTTGGAGATGTCAGCCCAGTGGTTCGTCATGGCGCCTCGTCCGAATGCGGCGGCCAGACCGGCCACCGTGGACGAGTGTCAAATACGAGCCTGATGCTCGACGTTGCTAGTACCGAAGTTCGCGATGATCTTGCGGTACATGTAGTTCGACTCGTTGTTCATGTGCGATGAGCCGAGGAACGCAACGCCCTTGCTGTTGTAGCCGCCACCGGAGGTGAGCCCGCCACGCGCGGTGACGAGCTTGCTCGCGATGTCGTCGAGAGCCGTGTCGAGTGCGACAGCGGTCCACGTCGTCGAAGCGCCATCGCGCTTGTAGGCAACGCCACTCGTGCCCCAAACGGCGCCCGAGGAGAACGGCGTGCCTGAGACCGGGTAATTGCTGAACGCGCCGATACGGCGCGGGTTGTTGACGAGCTGGAGTGAGCCGGCGCCCTTTGCGCACAGACCACCCGAGTTCATCGGCGACTCGTAGTCACCGTAGATGTCGATGACCTTGCCGGTGTTGGCGCCCGTGAGTGCCGTGACGACGCGCTGACCACAGCTAGCCGAACAGTACGGACACGTCGTGCTTGTGACTTTGAAGTTCGTGGTGTCGTTCTCGTATGCGAACGCCTTCTCGGCGTCGTATGCGATGTCGAAACCGCAACTTGCAACTGCTCCGGCAACCGCAGCGGTCTTGAGGAAAGCGCGCCTCGTCATACCGTTGAGCGGTTGCCCGATGTCCTTAGTAGCCATACCTCCATTCCCTTCTCTCGGAGGTAATACGGATAAGCCAGAGCTCCCCCTACCTTGTTTGAGGGTCGCCTACCGCGAAGAGTCGCCTCCCTTCCCGGTGTCGGTGAGGCGATTGGGAGCGAAACAACAGAAACCGGCCCACAGCGAGGCGCGGAATGCCCTGCGTGTACCGGTCCGGTTTGAACTCATATGACGATCATCCTTACCCCGTGGAAAGACCCATACGCCCAAAGAGACCCTGACGGGAATCTTCCGGCGGCTGGCGGTCTCCTTTCCAAACGGGAGGCGTCGACGTTTCCATCGGCACCCATCGGCTCCCGACCCGTAGCGTTAATCGCGCTTTAGGAATCGAAGCTCGGAGATCGTTTTGGTGGAACTTTCAACTGCGGCTGACCACGATCTGCCGGATCGAGGTTCGATTGCAACAAATGTCACAATCTCCGCAAAGCCAGCCTATACCCGCTGGAGGGGTCTGGTCAACTAGGTATTTGTTGCGTCCATGTTTCGACGCTCGCGCATAAGGTACATCTCACGGAACTCCTCGACGTCCACCACTCGAACCTCCGCGACGAGCGCGAGCAAACGCAGGTCGCCATCTTCCGTTGCGAGAGCCTTTGCACGCCACGTCATCGAAAGCAGCACGGCTGGGCGCTCGGCGATACGGAGCTTGTCCATCAGTGCCCTGGCGTCGGACTCCGAGTGCTCCTCGAGCGTGATCAGCTCGTCGAGCTTGATTCCGTCGACGACGCGTCCCTCATACAGCACCCGGTCCTGCTCCGGTGCGATCAGGCGCAGGCGGGAGCGCTCCGAGACCGCGCGGATCTCGCCGAGGCGCTCGAGCGCATCCACGAAGTCGGGCGTCACGACGATCCGGATCTTGCGCCGCATCAGCAGCAGCAACGGTATGAGGATGAGCGGCAGACAGCAGGCGAGTGCGGCGAGCCACTGCAGCGGACCCTTCGGTGGGGCCACCGGCGGCAACTGCGCCACCGGCCAACCCCACACCTGGACCTGGCTGTTCTCCCTGTCGGTAATGTAGATGCGATTGCGCTTATCGATTGCGATGTCGTTCGGATAGTTGAACTGACCCGGCCCGAAGCCGCGCTCGCCGAAGGAGACCAGGGTCTTGCCTGACAGGTCGAACACCGTGATGTTGTGGGCGAGTGCGTCGGCCACATACAGCCGCTTCTGAGGGTCGATGGCGACGCCGCGCGGCACGCCACTCGTGTTCACAAAGCGCAGGAATGCGCCGCTTGCGTCAAATACCTGAACGCGACGATTGTCACCGTCTGAGACGAATACCTCACCGCCGGGGGCCACTGCGATGCCGTTTGGGAACAGGAAGGCGCCCGGCTCTTCAGCGGGTGTGTTGACCTGAGCGGTCTTGCCCACCGTAACCGTGCGGCTTCCATCAGATGAGAAATAGAGAAGTCGGTGCAGCTTGGTGTTGCCGACATCGGTCGCCTTGAGCGTGCCGCTCGCGTCGAACGTGATCGCCAGCGGACTCCATTCGAGCTTCTCTTTGGACGGCTTGAACTCGCGCAGATAGGTTCCGGCCAAGTCGTAGATGTAGATGGTGTCGTAGTAGCGGTCGGTCACCCACACCTCGTTGTCCTTGATCGCGAGGTGGACGGGTGCCATCAAGGTGCCCTTGGGCGTCTTGTTGAACGAGAACAGATACTTGCCCGGTGTACTGAAGACGCTGATCCTGCGATGCCCGAAGTCGACCACGTAGACCCGGTCATCGGGGCTGATGGCCACGCCAACAGGCCTGACGAGCGACTGGGCGTCCTTCGCCGAGATCGAATAGAGGTACTGCGGCGGGGCAACCATCGCGTCAGCGGCCGGCTGGAAGCCGATGTCGGGCATCTTTCGATTCATCATGAAGTAGTACGCGAGGTAGCTGAGCAGCATGAGGAGAAGCAGCAGCACCGCCAGCAGAACCCACCTACGGCGGCGCTCGCGCGATGTGAGTTGATGTGGGTCAGCCGAGCGGCTCTGCCCGACGGCCGAGCGGACCGAGTCATCCATTGTTGTCTCTGCGGGGACAGCGTCCTCGCTGAATGCCACGACGTCATCCGAAGGGGCGACGTCCCCGGGGCTCACTTCTTCGTTCACGGTTTCATCGGAGCGGATCTCATCAGGAGCCATTCTTCACTCGCTTCAGACCGGCGGTCGCATCGGAGTTGCCCGGATCGAGCGTGAGAACCTTCTCGTAGGCCTCGCTCGCAAGCGTCTTCTTCTTGAGCTTCTCATACAGTTGCGCCACGAGCAGGACCGGCTCGACCGAAGCTGGCTCAAGAGCCGCCGCGATTCTGGCCTCGGAGAGCGCAGCGCTCGCGTCGGTCGAGGCGAGGGAGTTTGCGGCCTTCAGCCTATCAGCGCCGTTGCCCAGCTTCTTGAGCTCAGCTTTGGGCTCTTCCTTGTAGGGCGCCATGGTCGTCGAGATCCTGAAGTGCTCCGCGGCCTGCGCGGTCTTGCCCTCGGAGAGCAGGAGCAGGCCGTAGTCGTAGTTGGCCTCGGGCATCTTGGGGTCGAACCGCAGCGCGTACTCGAGCATTTCCTTGTGACCCTGCACGATGCCAAGCTTCTCGTAGCACACCGCCAGAGCGTACGCGGTGTCCGACGAAGTCTGCCGGCTTCGAAGCGCGGCCTTGAGATATCCCGCGGCTCCGGAGTAGTCCTTCTGTTCCATGCGCGCTATGCCTGTGTAGTAGTACGCCACCTCGAGGGAGCTCGAGCCCGACAGAATCGGCGTCTTGCCTTCCGTCAGCTCGATGACTCGCTTGAAGTACTCCTCGCCACCCTTCCAGTCCTCCTGCTTCATCAGTTCGAAGCCGATACCGGACAGCGCGGGCACCCAGTCCTTGTTCAACTTGAGCACGGCCTTGTACTGCGCCACAGATTCCTGAGGCCGACCGGCGACGGAGTACGCCTGCGCTAACCGCATGCGCGTCTCAACGTCGTTGGGCTTCTGCTTGAGCTTCTGTTTGAGCGCCTCGATCTCGCGATTCGCCGGCGAGCTGGTGCGCATGTCTCGACCGTTGGACCAGATCGAATAGCCGAGGACACCGCCCGCGACGATAACGAGGACGGCGATGATCAGTATGGCCGCGTCGAGCGGACGTATCCGGCTCAGCAAGCTTGTCTCCCTTACTTGACAGCACCGGGGCCACTGCCGGAGGCCCTTGGTCGGTGCTCGCGTTCGCGTATCGGAATCTACGGACGGGCTGTGGACGTGTCAAATAGCACTGATGTGGCGATTGTGTGTAGTCACCACCTAGTGTGGGGTCTTCGAGCCGATCGTGATCAGCGCACCGAGCAGGTCGTCCACGTCGCTTGGCTGCAGGCCGAAGCCCACACTCATGCGTACGGCACCCGACTCGAGTGTACCGAGCGAACGGTGCGCCCACGGTGCACAGTGCAGCCCCGAACGCACAGCAACTCCATAACCTCTGTCGAGTGCGAAGGCGATCTCATCGGCGGGGACGGTCTCGTGGACCGCCGAGACCACCGGCGCACGATGCTCTCCGGAGTCCGGCCCAAGCACCCGGAAACCGGGGATCGCTCGGATGCCGTCAGCCAGTCGAGAGGTGAGCGACCGCTCGGCGAGGCGCTGCTCGTCACCGTGCTCGAGCAGCCACGACGCGGCGGCGCCGAGCCCGACGATGCCGGGGGTGTTGGGCGTGCCGGCCTCGTAGCGGTCGGGCCGGGTGCTCGGCCCTCTCGGGTGTTCGCTGTCGCCCTGGCCGCTCCCGCCGAACACGAGCTCCTCGGGCTCGCAGCCGGGCGCGAGGTAGAGCACGCCAACGCCCTGCGGGCCGAGCAACCCCTTGTGCCCGGAGCACGCCCACGCGTCGGCACCGAGTGTGGACAGGTCGACCTGCAGATGGCCGCCGGCCTGCGCTCCATCGACGAGCATGAGCGCGCCGTGCGCGTGCGCGATGTCCGCGAGATCCGCGACGGGCTGGATCGCCCCGCTCACATTGCCGGCATGCTGGCACACGACCGCACGGGTGGGAGCGGCGGCGACGAGCGACTCCACGACCTCGGGGTCGACGAACCCGGCCTCATCGGCGTCGGCGATGATCACCTCGACACCTCGGGCGGCAAGCACGTTGAGTGGGCGGGCGACTGCGTTGTGTTCGGTGGGGCACGCGACGATACGGTCGCCGGGTGACAGCAACCCGAACAGCACCAGGTTCATCGCTTGGGTGCAGCCCGGCTGGAACAGCAGGTTCTTGGCGTCCGTCACACCGAGCAACGACGCGAGTTCTCGCCGCGCGTGATGGATCGCGCGGGCTGTGCCCACCGCCATGCTGTAGGCGCCGCGCCCGGGATTACCCCCGAACTCGGTCAGGGCTTGCTCGACGGCGGCGACCACGGGTTCGGGCTTGGGCCACGAGGTGGCGGCGTGATCGAAGTAGATGGTGCGCATGAGGCTAGTGGCCCCCGCCGTGCATCATCTTCGCGGCATGCTCGAACTGATCGGCGATAAAGCCGAAGCACTCGCGGGCCGCCTTCTCTGAGCCCGGAAGGTTGACGACGAGCGTGCGACCGCGCGCTGCGGCGGTACCGCGGGAGAGCATCGCTCGGCCGGTGACCTTGAGTGACTCGGCGCGAATGTGCTCCGCGATGCCGGGGACGGGCCGATCACAGACCGCGAGCGTGGCTTCCGGCGTGACGTCGCGCGGCCCGAGGCCGGTGCCGCCACAGGTGAGGATGACGTCGGCGCCGTCGGCCATCTCGATGAGCGCCGACTCGATGCGCAACCGGTCATCGGGAACCACCTGATAGCCGGCGAGCGCCCAGCCGCGTTCCGCGATGAGCCCCGAGAGCGCTCGACCGGCGGTATCCTCGGCTTCGCCTCGGCTGTCGGAACACGTGAGGATGCCGATACGCAGCTCGCTCACGACGCGGCACCCTTCTCGAGCTTGCGGCACTCGTTGGCGGCGCGCACGGATTCGGACTCGGCGAGCGACTCCTCCGGCGAACGCGCGCACGTGCCGTCGCCGATCGAGACGATCGATATCTCGTCGCCCACCGCGATGTCACCGGGCTCGCGCACGACCGCGAACACGCCTTCGCGGGGCATCACACAGTCGCCGGCCTGGTAGTAGATCGCGCACTTGTTGTGGCACACCTTGCCGACCTGGCTGACCTCGAGAACGACGCCGTCGCCCACGTGCACGATCGAACCCACCGGCAGCGTCATCACATCGACACCCTCGGTGGTGATGTTCTCGGCGAAGTCACCCGGGCCCACGTCGAGACCCTTGGCGCGCATCTCATCTATGGACTCCTGCGCGAGGAGCGAGACCTGGCGATGCCAGTCGCCCGCGTGCGCGTCGCCGTCGAAGCCGCGATCGAGCACGAGCGTGCCGCGCTCGAAACGCTGCTTGCGCACGGTCTTCTTCTCCGAGAGATTCACGGATACCACACGTCCCGTGGCGCCGACCTGTTCGCTCATCGTCCTTGCTCCTCTCGTCGCCACGTACCTGACGCGCCGCCGTCCTTCTCCAGCAACCGCACGTCACTGATGACCATGCCGCGGTCGACCGCCTTACACATGTCGTAGATGGTGAGCGCCGCCACGGAGGCCGCGGTGAGCGCCTCCATCTCGACGCCGGTCTTGCCGTCGGTCTCGGCGGTCGCGGTGATCTCGATGCCGGGGAGCGCACCGTCGCCGGGGCCGAGCTCCACGGTCACGCGCGTGAGCGAGAGCGGGTGGCACAGCGGGATGAGATCGCTCGTGCGCTTCGCGGCCATGATGCCGGCGATGCGCGCAGCGGCGAGCACGTCACCCTTCTTGGCGGTGCCGCCGGTGATCAGCGCGAGGGTTTCGGGCTGCATCTGAACGAACGCGCCCGCGAGCGCGCGGCGGTGCGTGACGGGCTTGTCCGCCACGTCGACCATGTGCGCATTGCCCTGTGCGTCGAGATGGGTCAGTCCGTCTGCCACCCTAGCCTCCGATCTGCGACATGCGGCGGTCGGTGCCGATGCGCTCCTCGTGACTCTCGGGCTTGATTCGCAGCGCTTCTCGCACCGTCGCCCGTACGTCTTCGTCGGTACCTTCACGCAAAACGGTTCGAACGTCGAGTTCGTTGTCGCTGAACAGGCAGGGCCGCAAGCGGCCGTCCGCGGTGAGCCGCAAG
>JAAXWY010000048.1 GCA_013334745.1 Coriobacteriia bacterium | reverse complement strand
TCATGCCGTAGGAGTAGTCGATGATGAGCTTGTCCTTGGCGTCGTCGAGCTCGAGCAGCTGGAGCAACTCCTCGGTCCGGGTGGCCACCGTGGCCTCGTCCAGGCCGTACATCCGGCCGCTGAAGCGGACGAACTCCTCGCCGGTCAGCCCGCACGCGGGGCAGGCCGGAGCGGGAGCCCCTTCCTCGCGCGATTCCCCTGCCGGCGCCTCGGCGTCGGCGGCGGCGGTCCCGCCGGGGATCGCGGACGGCCTCCCGGGCCTCCGGGCGCGGGTCGAGGCGATTTTCCGGATCGCGGAAGCGACCGGGTTCCTGCTGGATTTCCACTCCGCGGACGACCTGTCCGCCGCGACGCGGAAGGTGATCGGCCGCGCCACCGGCGGGCGGCCGCGTGCCGGCTCCGCCGCCAACCGCTCCTGCCGCCGGCGCGACGTCGCCGCGCTGCGACGCACGTCCGTGCGTCGAGGGCGCTGCCGCTGCCGAGCGGGTGCGCGAGTGGATCGCCGAAGGCGACGCGTGGTTGGGCGTCGCCATCGACGACGGGGCCGGCGCGTCGCTCTTCGGCGATCGGCGCGATCTCGCCGTCGCCGCACGCGACGCCGTCGCGCTCGCGGATCCGGGCGACGCTGACGCGCTCCTGCGCGACCTCGCGACTGCGGGTCGCATTGCCGCCGGCGACGTCAAGGCGCTGCTGCAGGAGCTCTCGCCGCCGGATGAGGCTGATGCGAGCGACCCGGCATTCGACGCCGTCGACGCCGGTCGGCTTTTCGACGTGGCGGTCGCCGCCTACCTGCTCGAGTCGAACCGTTCGTCCTACGACCTCGGCGCTCTCTCTGCGGACTATTTGGGTCAGCCGTTGCCGGAGCCGCAGGACGGCGCGCCGACTGCGGTCGTGCTCGCACAGACCACAGCCGATCTTGCCGACGAACTCGAGCGGCGACTCGAAATGGACGGATCCCTCGAGGTCCTCCGTACCATCGAGATGCCTCTTGTGCCCGTGCTGTGCCGCATGGAGCGCGTGGGCGTCGGTCTGGACGCGGCCGTACTCACCGAGCTGTCCGCAGATGCCGTGGGCAGTATCGACGCGCTGCGCGATGAGATCCATGCGCTCGCGGGCGTGGAGTTCCTCATCGACTCTCCCAGGCAGCTCTCGGAGGTGCTCTTCGAGAAGATGGGGCTGCCCACTGGCAAGAAGACCAAGACCGGCTACTCCACGGACGCATCCGTCCTCGCGATGCTCGCACCCGTGCATCCGATCGCAGGCAAGATCGTCGAGTACCGCGAGCTCACCAAGCTCAAGAGCACGTACCTCGACGCGCTGCCCCGTATGCTCGGCCGCGACGGTCGGCTGCACACGTCGTTCAACCAAACGGTCGCCGCCACCGGACGCCTCTCGAGTAGCAGCCCCAACCTCCAGAACATCCCGGTTCGCACCGAGTACGGCCGTCGAATCCGTGCAGCGTTCATCCCGGCGCAAGCCGGCGACGTGATGGTCTCCTCGGACTACAGCCAGATTGAGCTGCGGATCCTCGCGCACCTCTCGGGTGATGCGGGGCTCATCGAGGCGTTCACGAGCGGGATGGACTTTCACCAGGCGACCGCGGCGCGCGTCTTCGGTGTGGAACCCGACGCGGTCGAGCCGGGAATGCGAGCGCGCGCCAAGGCGGTCAACTTCGGCATCGTCTACGGACAGTCGGCCCACGGTCTTGCCGACACCCTCAAGATCGCGCACGTCGAGGCGCAGACGATGATCGACCGCTACTACGCGGCATACCCGCGCGTGCGTGCCTATCTCGACGAGACGGTCGCCGAGGCGCATCGCATGGGCTTTGCGACCACGCTCTACGGCCGCAAGCGGCGGATCCCCGAGCTGGCGAGCGGCAACTTCAACCTGCGCGCGTTCGGTGAGCGCACGGCGATGAACCACCCCATGCAAGGCACCGCGGCAGACGTCATGAAGCTCGCGATGATCGAGGTCGACCGACGCCTGCGCTCCGAGGGATTCCGCTCGCGCATGGTGCTCCAGGTCCACGACGAGCTGGTCTTCGAATCTCCCGCCGATGAGGTCGAGCCACTCAGCACGATGGTCTCGGCGGCCATGTCGGGTGTCGCCGAACTCGCGGTGCCGCTCGACGTCTCGGTGGCAAGCGGGCCCAACTGGGCCGTCGCCAAGTAGGGGAGCGGTGGCGCCGCCCGGCGCCGTGGTATACACTACGCGATGGCTTACCAGCGGCCGGCGCTTCGCCGTACCCTTGGGAGTCAAGACAATGTTGGCCCCCGGAGACATGTACGAGTTCCTATCGGCGACGAGATGTCCTGTACCCGAGACTGACGTAACTGTAGGCGACGAAGCATGACCGGGGCCCCGAAGAGTGAAATGGGGTCCACGAAGTGAGTGAGCAGGAAACGCAAGGAACGATCATCGAGCAGCGTGAGTACACCGACGAAGAGATGCATGCTCTCATCGACGGTACGATGACCGACTTCGACGAGGGTGACCTTGTCAGCGGTGTCGTTGTCAAAGTCGAGCGCGACGAAGTGCTCCTGGACATCGGCTACAAGTCCGAGGGTGTCATCCCGGCCCGCGAACTCTCCATCCGCAAAGATGCCAATCCCGCCGACATCGTTTCGACCGGCGACGAGATCGAGGCCCTGGTTCTCCAGAAGGAGGACAAGGACGGCCGTCTGATCCTTTCCAAGAAGCGTGCCGAGTACGAGCGCGCCTGGACCAAGATCGAAGAGAAGTTCACCTCCGGCGAGAACGTCGAAGGCGAGGTCATCGAGGTCGTCAAGGGTGGTCTCATCCTCGACATCGGCCTGCGCGGCTTCCTGCCGGCCTCCCTCGTCGACCTTCGTCGCGTCAAGGACCTCGCTGCCTACACCGGCACGCGCCTTGAGGCACGGGTCATCGAGATGGACCGCAACCGCAACAACGTCGTCCTCTCGCGCCGTGTGGTGCTCGAGGAGGGCCGCAAGACCGAGCGCGCCGAGATTCTCGGCAAGCTGGCCAAGGGCATGATCCTGCCGGGTAACGTCTCCTCCATCGTCGACTTCGGTGCGTTCGTCGACCTCGGCGGCATCGACGGCCTCGTGCACATCTCGGAGCTGTCCTGGAGCCACGTCAATCACCCGTCCGAGGTCGTCAAGGTCGGCGATCCGGTCAACGTGCAGGTTCTCGATGTCGACCTTGACCGCGAGCGCATCTCTCTCGGCCTGAAGCAGACCACCGAGGATCCGTGGAAGATGCTCGTCAAGAACTTCCCGGTCGGCTCGATCATCGAGGGCACCGTCACCAAGCTCGTGCCGTTCGGCGCGTTCGTCGAGCTCGGCGATGGCGTCGAGGGCCTCGTCCACATCTCGGAGATGGCCAAGGGCCACGTCGAGACGCCGGATCAGGTCACGAGCGTCGGTCAGACCGTTCACGTGAAGGTCATGGACGTCGACCTCGAGCGTCGCCGCATCTCGCTTTCGATGCGCGCAGCTGCTGAGACCCTCGGCATCGAGATCGAGATCACCGGCGCCCCTGAGGGCTCCGACGAGGACGACGACGCTGAGGGCACCATCGAGGTCACCGCGATCGACACCGACGGCGACGGCGAGGTCGATACGGTCGTCACGGCCGTGGATCTCGACGGGGACGGCGAGGCTGACATCGTCGAGGTCGCGACCGCAGTCGACACCGACGGCGACGGCGAGACCGACACGGTCATCACCGCCACCGACCTGGACGGCGACGGCGTTGCCGACGTGGTCGAGGTTGCCACCGCAGTCGACACCGATGGCGACGGCGAGGTCGATACCATCATCACCGGCGTGGATCTCGACGGCGACGGCGAGGTCGACATCGTTGAGGTAGCGACCGCAGTCGACACCGACGGTGACGGCGAGGCCGATACCGTGGTCGAGATCGTCGCGGTCGCAGAAGAGGTTGCCGAAGAGGTTGAGGCTGAGGAGCCTGCTGCCGAAGAGGCAGCCGAGGAGGAGAAGAGCGAGTAGCTCGACTCCCCAACATGGAGCACACAGGCCCGGGGCGATTGCCTCGGGCCTGTTCTTTTCATCGGTTCATCGCGTGTTCTCTGTCCGAACGCCGTGGGATGTGGTACCCACTAATCATGTACACGATCATCCTCACAGGCGGCCTTGGAGCCGGGAAGAGCACGGCGGCCCAGCATCTGGAGTCGCGCGGCGCGACCGTGCTTCATGCCGATGAACTCGCCCACGAGGTGCTCACGAAAGGTTCGATGACGCTCGCCGAGGTCGCCGCCCAGTTCGGCGACGACGTCTTGCTCGCGGACGGGTCGCTCGACCGCGCATCACTCGCTCGCGTGGCGTTCGCATCACCCGAGGCGACCACCCGGCTCAACGAGATCGTTCATCCGGCGGTCTACCTGCACACTCTCGCGGCGTTGAGGGACTTGAGGCTCGCGGTCGAACCACCCGAGATCGTCGTTCTCGAGGTGCCGTTGCTCGTGGAGGCGCCTCAGCTCGTTGAACTTGCTGATTCCGTCATCGCGATCGTCGCGCCCGAAGCGGTTCGAGTGGCGCGGGCGGTCGATCGTGGCATGGCCGAGACCGATGCGAAGCGCCGGATTCGCGCGCAGGCCACTGACGCCGAGCGGGCGTTGCTGGCCGACAAGGTCATCGTCAACGACGGCAGCCGTGAAGTGCTGCACGACGCCCTCGACGGATTCTGGAACCGCTACGTCGCAGGGCAAGGAAGCCGACACTGATGCGCGTCGCGATCCGATGGATACTACTTGCCGCAATCATCGTCATGGCCGGAGCCACGTGGCTGTTCTTGCGCGGGCCTTCGTTCTGGCAGCGCGGCTACTATCCGCTGCACTACCAGTCCGAGATCGCGACCTCGGCGACACGGCACCGAGTGAATCCCTACCTCGTGGCTGCAATCATCAACGCGGAGTCGTCCTGGAAGCCCGAGACCACGTCCTCAGCCGGGGCGGTCGGGCTGATGCAGATCCTGCCGTCAACAGCCGAGGACCTTGCCCGATGGCGCGTCGTGGACGGCGAGAAGTTTCCGCTGGAACGTCTGTCAGACCCCGCGGTCAATATCGAGTATGGCACGGCGTACGTCCGCTACCTGGTCGGGCGGTACCATGAGATCGAGACGGTGCTCGCGGCGTACAACGCCGGTCTTCGGCATGCTGACGAGTGGGCCGCGAAGGGTGGCAACATCCGTACGGCCATCGAGTATCCCGAGACAAAGCACTACGTCTTGCGTGTCAGCCGTGGCAAGGACCGTTACCAGTCGCTGTATCCCGGCGCCTTCGAGCGTTAGACGAACGAGAGGTACTTCGTGACCCAGAACATCTTCCGAGTCGTTGCGCCATTCGAACCCGAGGGCGATCAGCCGCAAGCCATCCTCAAGCTCACCGAGGGCGTCGAGCGCGGCCTGCGGTATCAGACGCTTCTCGGCGTGACCGGCTCGGGCAAGACCTTCACGATGGCCAAGGTCATCGAAGCCATTCAGAAGCCAACGCTCGTCATGGCCCCCAACAAGACGCTTGCTGCTCAGCTCGCATCTGAGCTCAAGGAGTTCCTGCCGGACAACGCGGTGGTCTACTTCGTCAGCTACTACGACTACTACCAGCCTGAAGCCTATGTGCCGTCGACCGACACGTTCATTGAGAAGGACGCGTCCATCAATGAGGAAGTCGAGAAGTTGCGCCATGCGGCGACGGCGGCGCTGCTTTCGCGCAAGGATGTCGTGGTGGTCGCCAGCGTGAGCTGCATCTACGGCATCGGTTCGCCGGAGGACTATGCGGGCATGGCGGTGTTCCTCGGCAAGGGCAAGGCATACGATCGCGACGACCTCATCCGCGACCTCATCGACATCCAGTACGACCGCAACGACTACGAGCTTTCGCGCGGCACGTTCCGCGTACGAGGCGACGTTCTCGACGTGTTCCCGCCTTACGCCGATCATCCCGTGCGCGTGGAGTTCTTCGGCGATGAGATCGAGGCTGTCGCCGAGGTCGATCAGCTGACCGGCGAGGTCATCACCGACTTCGACGAGTTGCCCGTGTGGCCGGCGACTCACTACGTGACCGAGAAGCGCAAGCTGGCGCACGCCATCACCACGATCCAGGAGGAGCTGCGCGTCAGGCTCGCCGAGCTCAAGACCGACGGGAAGCTGCTCGAAGCCCAGCGCCTCGAGATGCGCGTGAACTACGACCTCGAGATGCTTGAGACGATGGGCTTCACGAGCGGCATTGAGAATTACTCTCGGCATCTCGACGCCCGCGAGTCGGGCGAGCCGGCAAACACGCTCATCGACTACTTCGGCACAGACTTCCTGACTATGATCGACGAGTCGCACGTCACGATCCCGCAGATCCGTGGCATGCACGAGGGCGACAGAAGCCGGAAGATCACCCTGGTCGAGCACGGGTTCAGGCTTCCGAGCGCGCTCGACAATCGCCCACTTCGGTTCGACGAGTTCGAGGAGCGGGTGCCGCGCTTCATCTACGTCTCGGCGACCCCCGGCGACTACGAGCTGAGGGTGTCCGAGCAGATCGTCGAGCAGATCATCCGTCCCACCGGGTTGGTCGACCCTCAGATCGTGGTGCGGCCGGTGAAGGGTCAGGTCGACGATCTCATCGCCGAGATTCGCGGTCGCACCGAGTCCGATGAGCGCACGCTTGTCACGACGCTGACCAAGAAGATGGCCGAGGACCTGACCGACTACCTCTTCGAGCAGGGCATCCGCGTTCGCTACCTGCACTCCGACATCGCCACGCTTGAGCGCGTCGAGATCCTGCGTGACCTTCGCGCCGGGCAGTTCGACGTATTGGTCGGCATCAACCTTCTGCGCGAGGGTCTCGACCTGCCTGAGGTATCGCTCGTAGCAATCCTCGATGCCGACAAGGAGGGCTTCCTGCGCAACGGCAGGTCCCTCATCCAGACGATCGGGCGGGCAGCACGCAACGTGAGCGGTCAGGTGATCATGTACGCCGACCGCGTCACCGATTCGATGGCGTTCGCAATCGACGAGACCAACCGCCGCCGAGAGAAGCAGGTGGCATACAACACCGAACACGGCATCGAACCGCAGACCATCCGCAAGGCCATCGCCGACATCGTGCAGTACATGCACGAGGGGGATTCGCAGCTCACCACGGCGGCCGAGGCCGCGCGTGAGCTCGCCAAGATGCCGCGTGACGAGGTCTTCCGGCTCATCGCGACGCTCGAGGACGACATGGCACACGCCGCCGAGTCATTGGACTTCGAGGCGGCCGCGCGCCTGCGAGACCAAGCCGTGAAGCTACGCGCCGAGGTTGAGTCGAGCTCGACGGATGATGTACTCGACCGGCTGAAGAAGGGCGCTCGTAAGGGTTCGGACTATGGAAGGCGCAAGCGCCGCTAGTCCCGAGACGGCAACAGCCCCGCGGAGGCAGGGCTGTTGCGAATCGCCAGAGCGTGAGGCTTACGGCAGGTATTGCTGCTCGATCTTCGTGACCGTGGACCCCTTGAGCGTGATCCAGTAGGGCGACGTCCGTATCGGCTTGTTGTCGGCGGTAGGCGAGGCGTAGTTGGCCGCCCAGTTTGCGAACGAGACGGTGTGACCATCCGGATCCGAGGTGCCGTCAGCGTTCGTGACGACCGTGACCTTGATGCCCGGTGTCACTTTCAGCTTCCTGAGCAGCTTGTTGTCGTTGACGATGTAGTAGTCGTTGGGCGGCGGCGACTCGTCGCCATGAGCTGAGGCGGCCTTGGCTGCGGCCGTGCCGGTGAGGAACTGCGCGTAGTCCGCTGTGAGCTCGGGGGACGAGCCGGAGTCGTCGACCTTCTTGATGAAGGTGAACTGCTTGACCGACTTCACTGCAGGCTTCTTGGTCGGCTTCGAGGTCGTCTCAACCGAAGTGGTTTCGGTGGTCGTGGCGCTCTGGGTTGCCTGAACCGACTCAAGCTGTTGGGTGAGGTCCTCGATCTGCTGGAGGGCCGCCTGAGTGTTTGCGTCGGCCGTGATCATCCTCGCGTTGAGTGCGGCGATCGATGACTGCTGCATGGCGTATGCAGCGCCTGCACCGACCACGGCCCCGACAACCACCGACACGATCACCGCCGTCCACAACTTCCCGTTCGCGGACATGACCCCACCTCCTTGGTTGGGTTGATGGTACCCGAATCCCCGGGAGGGAACCCAGCGGTGTGACAGCGACCACCAATGGGGTGTACGGTCTCTATATGAACAAGTATTCACATAGTTTGGGTTTGTCGGCGGATGCGGGGGCGTGTACTGCCGTGCTCGTGGACGCGGCGCTCGTAGAGCGGATACGAGCCGAGCGAGCCCAGCACCCACTTCTTGAGAGAACGGCCGCACTGTTCTCAGCGATGGGAGACCCAACGCGACTGCGGTTGCTCGAGGCGCTTGCGGTGGCCGAACTGTGCGTGTGTGACTTGGCATCGCTTACGGGTGTCAGCAGTTCCGGCACCAGTCATCAGTTGCGCGTACTACGGGAGTTGGGCCTGGTCAGCTTCACACGGGACGGGAATCGCGCCGTGTATCGGCTCGCAGATGATCACGTTCGGACGCTACTTGCGCAGGGTTTCGAGCACGCAGCCGAGGAGCGCGACGAATGAGCGCCCACGACCTCGCGTCGCCCGTGGAGGTGCGCTGCGCTCAGGCGCATGCGGCTGAGTCTCTGCGCGCATCGTGGGCGATCGGTGGCCTGGACTGTCCCGACTGCGCACGATCGGTCGCACGCTCGGTTGAGATGCTGCCGGGCGTTCTGTGCGCGGAGCTCAACTTCGCGAACGCAGTGCTCCTCGTCGAGCACGAGATCGACAGCGACCCCAGCGCACTCGTGGTTCGATCCGTCGAGCGAGCGGGGCACACGGCGATGGGCCTCACCGGTGTTGCCGTGAGTGCAGACCGGGAGAGAGCCGCCTCGGCGGCGGAGAGCGCGCATGAGGGGATTCTCCCTGCAATCACGCGATGGACCCGCAGCCATCGAACCGAAGTCTCTGTGGTCGGCTCAGGGGTGTTCATCGTGCTCGGGTGGATTGCGATCCTGATGTCGAGGAGCAGTGTGGCGGTACCGCCGGTACTCGTACCGCTCCTCTTCGGTCTCGGAGTCGTATTCGGCATGACGCTTCTCGCGCCCCGCGCACTCAACTCCGTGGCGAGCAGGACGCTCGATATGAACATTCTCATGTCCGTGGCGGTTCTCGGCGCATCGGCCATCGGCCAGCTCGAGGAGGCGGCCACCGTCGTGTTTCTGTTCGCGCTCGGCGGTTGGCTCGAGTCACGGGCGCTTGCGCGCACGCGTAGCTCGATCCGGCAGTTGATGGAGCTCGCCCCCGAGGTCGCGCACGTCTCACGACACGGCGTCGGAGTCGATCTCCCGCTCGCGGACATTCTCGTCGGCGACACGATAACTGTGCGCCCCGGGGAGCGCATCGGGCTCGACGGTGTGATCGAGTCGGGATCGTCCGCCGTGGACGAGTCGGCCGTCACAGGCGAGCCTGTGCCGGTGTACAAGGCCGCCGACGACGCCCTCTATGCGGGATCCCTGAATACGGGCGGCCTGCTCACGGTACGCGTCACCGCACCGGCGACGGACTCAACGCTCGCACGCATCGTCTACCTCGTGGAAGAGGCGCAGGCCGCCAAGGCGCCGTCACAAGTGCTCATCGACCGCTTCAGCCGGGTGTACACCCCGGTCGCTGTGGGCATCGCGGTCTTGGTCGCCGTCGTGCCACCTCTGTTGGCGTTGGCGTTCGGTCCGCTGATGCCGGCGCAGTTTGGGGAGTGGGACGTCTGGGTCTATCGGGCGTTGGTCGTGTTGGTCGCGTCATGCCCCTGCGCGCTCGTGATATCGACACCGGTGACGTTCGTGAGCGCGATATCGAGAGCCGGGCGTGACGGGGTGCTCGTCAAGGGTGGTGCCGCGCTGGAGACCGTTGCTCGAATCGATGCCGTGGCGTTCGATAAGACGGGCACGCTTACCGTCGGCAAGCCGAGCGTCACCGCTGTGGTTGCGACCGTCGGAAGGCGACGCGAGGAAGTTCTCCGGCTGGCGAACGCGCTCGAGTCAAACTCGAATCATCCGCTGGCCGGTGCGGTGCGGGAACACGCGCGTGCCGAGGTCGTACGCGAGGTGCCGGTGAGCGGTGTGGAGGAGATGCCCGGCCGAGGTGTGGCCGGAATCGTCGGCGGAATCCGTTGTGAGGTGATCAGTCCCGCGTTTGCCGAGGAGATAGCGCACATACCGGGCGATGTCGCCGATGCGATCGAGGAGTGCGAGTCACGCGGGCTCACGGTCCTGGTGGTGGTCGAAGACGGCGAGGCGATAGGAATCGTCGCCGTCGCGGATCCCGTTCGCGATGAGGCACTCGCGTCAATCGTTGGGCTGAGGTCGAGCGGTATCCGTCACGCAGTCATGCTCACGGGCGACAATGAGCGGACCGCCGCTGCAGTGGCGGGACTCGTCGGCGTTGACGCTCACATGGCAAGGCTGCTTCCCGAAGACAAGGTTGCCGCGATTGCGCGCCTTCGCGAGCGATACGGTACCGTGGCGATGGTCGGCGATGGGGTCAACGACGCTCCGGCGCTTGCAGCGGCCGACCTGGGCATTGCGATGGGCGCGGCCGGCTCGGATGCGGCGCTCTAAACGGCTGACGTGGCGCTTCTCGGCGATGACCTGTCGGCGCTGGCTCGGTTCGTACGGCTCGGGCGGCGTACGGTAGGCATCGTCAAGGCGAACGTGGCGTTCTCGGTTGTGTCGAAACTCGTCGTGCTGGTTCTCGCCGTCTTTGGGGCAGCGAACATGTGGCTTGCCGTGTTCGCGGACACGGGAGTGGCGCTGATCGTGATAGCGAACGGGATGCGGCTGTTGCGTGGTTCCGACCGCGTCTCGAGTGAGCGTTTGCAGTAGTCCAATCGGCTCGGACGGGAGATCGGGATGAACGACGAAGAGTTCATGAAGTTCCTAGCGGCATGGGCGCTCGTTCACGAGACGGCCGACGAAGGCTGGAAGGCCGCCGTCGAGCGCGGCGCCGCCCAAGGAGCCGGCGACATGGAGGGTGGCCCTGATGCGTTTGTGGACGGGCTCGCTGCCGCCGTCGCACGCCGCAAGGAGCAGCTGAAAGCGGATCTGGCGTCCGGCAGTGGCGACGAGCCCGGCTCGAACTTGGATGTCGGTCAGTCCCTCGACGACCTTCGGTTTGAGGTGGCTTCGCTGCGCGGCCGGCTCGAGTCGATGCAGGCCTCCGTCGATGCGCTCGTGGAAGCGCGGCAGCCGGACAAGGACGCCTGAGAGCAGTGGCCGCCCGTGAGCGTCATGTCGCCGCGGTTCTAGCACGCAACCTCATGGCTGCAGCCGTGGAGGCGCGGTTCGGCTTTCGCGGCCGGGTCGCCTGGCGTGAAGCGGTCGCCCGACGGCTCCGCGTGTCGTTCCAGGAGCTCGGTCCGGCGTGGATCAAGCTCGGTCAGCTGATCTCAGTTCGTCCTGACGTCTTCTCGGCTGAGTGGGTCTTCGAGATGGAGCTTCTGCGCGACTCCGTGAAGCCGATGCCCGCCGCCGCAATCCGCGAGGTCATCCAGGGCGAGTTCGGGCGAGACCCGGATTCGCTGTTCTCGGCATTCGACGACGTGCCGCTGGCTTCCGCATCGATCGCGCAGGTGCACTGTGCGACCCTGCGCGAGGAGTACCGACCGGTGGTCGGCGCGGTCCTGCCCGCCGGGACGCGGCTCGCGATCAAGGTCGTACGACCCGGAGTGCGTGCGGCGGTGCTCGCGGACATCGAGTCGGCACGGTCCCTGGTGGCCCGGATCGCCACCTTCGCGGGCGCGCGTCGGCTCAATCTGCCGTCTCTGCTCGAGGAGTTCGCGGAGTCGCTGCACTCGGAGTGCGATTTGCGCAACGAGGGCCGCTCGGCTGATCGCTTCGCCCACGACTTCGCTGATGACCCTCTGGTTGTCGTCCCGCGTGTTGTGTGGCCCATGACCACGCGACGGGTGCTGGCCATGGAGTTCATCGAGGGCTGGCGCCTTTCGGAGCTTGGGGAGGCTGAGCGCGCAGGTATCGACGGGCTCGCGCTCGCCGAGCATGGCGCCGAGGTCTTCATGCGAGGAGTCCTCGTGCATGGGCGCTTCCACGGCGATCTGCATCCGGCCAACGTCTTCGTGACGCCCGATGGTCGCATCTGTTACCTCGACTTCGGCATCGTGGGTACCACCCGTGCCGATCAACGGGAGTCCATCGCCCAGGTGCTCGCAGCAACGGTGTATGGAGATGCCCAGCGGGCACTCGAACACTCAGCGCGGTTAGGCTTGGTGGTTCCCGTCGAGCAGCGACTTGAGGTGACTCGGCTTGTCGGTGCGCTCATGGGAGACACGCTGGGTACGGCACCGCGTGACGTCCGCGGATTCGCCATCGGTTTCCTCGAGATCATGCGCCGCAACGGCGTGGCTGTGCCGGTCGGGTTCGGCCTGCTCATCAAGGCGCTTGTCACGGTCGAAGGTGTGAGTCGGGCGCTGTACCCGGGGATCGACATCGTTGAGACCGCGAAGCCGTTCGCGACGGGCCTCATTGCCAAGCAGATGATGTCGCCGGTGAGAATCAGTCAGAGAATGCCCGCCGCAATCCGAGCGGCGTTGCGCGAACTCGCGGGGGCGTAGATACTCGACCGACTTGCGAGACGAACGCGTCGTTCAGTCGGGGGACTGAGCGGGTACGCCAGACGCTGAATCGCGCTTCAGTCTCGCTCAGAAAATGCCGACAAACACCTTAAGCGCACGTCGGCCACCTTGGGGGGGACCGAGTGGTAGCAGTCGAACGCGCCCGGCAGCGACTGGGCGAACGTGATAGAACGGCGCTGATCGCGCTGGCGGGGGTTCTGCTCTCTTTGGGGGTGTGGGTCCTTTGGGCATGGGTTTCGGCGGTACTTGCCGGGACTCCTGTGGCGGATGCCATCTTCTCGCCGGAGCACGACCAACTCGTGATGCGACTTGCCGCCATCGTCGTGGTCATGCTGGGGACATTGTTGGCGCAGACGGGGTACTCGGCGTGGTTTCGGACGGTCGAGCGCCTGCGCATCGAGCGCAATCGAATCGAGCAGCTGTACGCCAACAGCCCTGATGCCATCTTCTCGCTCGACCCGTTGTTGAAGGTCACTTTCGCGAATCCTGTTGGGGTTGCCCTCGCGGGCAGGCCGGCGGAGTCGGTGAGTGGCGCCGCTTGCCATGAGGCGATCTGGGGTCGCAGTGACCTGTGCGGGGACTGCCCCGCGTGTGCGGTGCTGGCTGACGGTGAGCGCCGGACTCGCGTCTTCAAGGAGGATCGTGACGGGCACGAGCGGTGGTTCGAGCACCTTGTGTACCCCGTCATCGGTGTGAATGGAACGATTGAATCGGTCGTCGAGATGTATCGCGATGTCACTTCGCTTCGAGACGCCGAGGATGGCCTCATCCGCGCGAACGCCGAGCTCGAGGAGCGCGTGAGTGCGCGGACCGCCGAACTCACAGACGCGAACGTGGCGCTGGAGACCGAGATGCGCGAGCGGGAGAAGACGTCTGCCGCACTTGTCGAGTCTGAGGAGCGCTACCGCACACTGATCGACGGTTCACCGGACATGATCCTCGTGCACCGGGAAGGGATCGTTTCGTACGTGAACCCGCCAGGTGCCGCGCTGTTGGGTGTCGACGATGCCAGCCAGGTCGTCGGAAAGCCCGTCATCGACCTGCTCAGCGCGTCCGGATCGGAGTTTGAGGACGCTGACATCGATCATGCTCTGTTCGCCGGTGAGATCCGGTGTCCGATGCCTGCGCATCTGTGTCGGCCCGACGGTGGTCGAGTTGACGTCGAACTCTCGGTATCGCGACTTCATGGGCACGACGGTACCGCTATACAGTGCGTTGTCCGAGACGTGACTGAGCGCGTCCATGCACGCCGTACCATCGAGCGGATGGCGTTCTACGACTCCCTGACCGACTTACCCAACCGCGCGCTGTTCAATGACAGGCTCGCTTCTGCGCTCGCTCGAGCCCGCCGGAGATCCGAGCATCTCGCTGTGGTCTTCGTCGACCTTGACGACTTCAAGACGATCAACGACACCCTCGGGCATCTGGTAGGGGACGGCGTGCTGCGGGCCGTCGCCAATCGGATTCACTCGCTCTTGCGCGAGGAGGACACGATCGCGCGTCAGAGTGGCGACGAGTTCACGATCATCGCCCGCGTCGTGGATCGTGATGGTGCGGCGGCTCTAGCGGTGCGCATCCTTGAGGCTCTCAAGGAGTCCTTCATGGTCGACGGGTACGAGTTGCACGTCAGCGCGAGCGTTGGTGTCGCGGTGTATCCGGAGGACGGGCTGGTCGACTCCGAGCTCATTCGCAATGCGGACACCGCGATGTATCGCGCCAAGGAGATCGGCCGCAACATATTCCGGATGTACAGCCCGGAGATGTCGCAGTCCGCGCTTGACCGACTCGAGCTCGAAGCGGGGCTTCGTGCGGCGGTGAACGCGAAGGAGTTCGTGCTCCTGTATCAGCCGCAGATCGACGTGCGAACCGGTCGGACGGCGGGTGTCGAAGCACTCATCCGGTGGCAGCATCCCACGCAAGGCATCTTGCCGCCGCGCGCGTTCATCGCACTTGCGGAGCAGGCGGGGTTCATGGGCGAGATCGGGCACTGGGTCCTCAAGAGCGCCTGCGATCGCGCCGCCGAGTGGCATCGGGCCGGGTACGAGTTCGGGCACATCTGCATCAATCTCTCCGCGCGTGAGTTCGTGCAGCAGGACATCGTCGATAACGTTCGCATCGCGCTCGAGTCTTCGGGGCTCGACGCATCGATGCTGGAACTGGAGATCACCGAATCCGTCGCGATGCACAACGTCGACAACGTCATGACCGCTTTGACTGCACTTCGTGAGATGGGCGTTCGGGTCGCCATCGATGACTTTGGCACCGGGTTCTCATCGATGAGCTATCTGCATCAGTTCCCCATCACGACGCTCAAGATCGCGCAGGACTTCATGCGGGATGTGCACGTCAGCGCACAGAGCGCTGCGATCGCAGGTACCGTCATCGACCTGTGCCACTCGCTCGAACTCGATATCGTCGCCGAGGGCGTCGAGCACGCCGACCAACTGGAGTTCCTCACCAGTCGCGGCTGCTACATCATCCAGGGGTATCTCTTCTCAGCGCCCGTTCCCGAGGAGTACCTTATCGGGATTCTCGAGCGTGGCTTCCCCGCGTTGGCGGCCAGCAACGCCTAGGAGTTCTCGCGCTCGAACTGATCGGCGGAGAGCACCTCGTTCATAGCGCCCGAACGGTAGCCATCGAGATCGATCGCTGCGTAGGTGAATCCCGCGTCGCGGACCGACGCCGCGATTCCCTCACGAAGGCTCCAAGCCGCCTCGAGTTGCTCGGGAGATACCTCGACGCGGGCCACGGTCCCATGCGAGCGCACGCGAAACTGCGTGAGACCGAGAGCGACCAGAGCATCTTCGGCTGCAGACACCCGCGCAAGACCTTCGTCGGTGATGCGTTCGCCGTAGGGGAATCGCGACGCAAGGCATGCCATCGAGGGTTTGTCCCAGTTGGGGAGGCCCAGTTCGTGCGCGAGCGAACGAATCTCCGGCTTGGTGAGCCCCACCTCCGCAAGCGGGCTGACGACACGAAGCTCCGCCGCAGCGCGTCTGCCGGGACGGTGGTCGGCGAGGTCGTCGGCGTTCGCTCCGTCGGCTACCCACGCCAGCCCTTCGGCCTCGGCCACGGTGGCGAGCAGGCCGAACAGCTCACTCTTGCAGTGGTAGCAGCGGTCGGGCCCGTTCGCGTTGAACTGCGGGTCAACGAGCTCGCAGGTCTCTACCTCGATGAGCCGCAATCCAAGGGTGTCGGCCAGTGCGCGCGCATGGACGAGTTCTCGCGACGGGTACGTGTCCGATGACGCGAGCACAGCGGCGCATTTCTTGCCGAGAACCGCGTGCGCCGCGAACGCCAGGAGTGTTGAGTCGACGCCTCCTGAGTAGGCAACCAGTACGCTGCCGAGCTCTTCGACCCTCGCAAGCAGGGACTGGTACTTCTCGGCAGTCGTCACGTAGCGCTTCCTATCCTGGCAGGGGTTTTCGAGTATAGCCGACTACGCATCGAGGCTCTGAGGCGCAAACGATGGGTCCCAGAGCTCGTCGGAGGATCCGCAGATGGTGTTCGCGTACCGCGCTGCGGCGAACAGCGTGTCGGAGAGCCGGTTGAGGAACGCAAGCACCTCGTCGGGGACCGGTTCATCGGCGGCGAGGGCGACTGTGCGGCGTTCCGCGCGGCGCAAGACCGCCCGCGCGACCTGCAGGCGTGCTGCGGTCTCGCATCCGCCCTCGACCACGAAACCACTGTACGGTCCCGAGACGGCCTCGAGCCGCTCTATGGCCGCTTCAAGCGCTGCGACATCTTCAGATGCGACGGTGGCGCCTCGCCCGGGCGGGGTCGCACCGGGTGACGCCAGCACAGCCGTGCAGTTGAGCAGGCGATGCTGTGCGAACGCGAGCGTGGTGTCGAGCGCGGGATCCGAGACGGACGTGCGCGCGAGGCCGATGCAGCTGTTCGCCTCATCGATGGCGCCGTACGCCTCGACCCTGAGCGAGTCCTTCGAGACGCGCGCTCCGTTGCCAAGTGACGTCTCGCCGTGGTCTCCACGCCGGGTGTAGATGCTCATGAGTTCTCCTCGGCAGGTTGGGTTCTCGGACATGGTACCCGTTCGCATGCCGACAGCGCTGCTAGCGAATCTCCCTCATGCGCATCACGAGGTGTCCGATGACGCCGTCGTCTGTGACGGGGGAACCGACCGAATCGACAACGTGGAACGTGTCGATCGCCATGCCGTCCACGGTGAGCACCTTCGCACGCCTGATGTCGAGCCCGGTCGCAGACACCGCCTGCGCCAGGTCGTGCAGAAGCCCCGGCCTGTCGGGGGCTGAAACGCGCACCGCGGTGTCGTACCCGGCCGAGCCCACGCGGACCTTCACCGGCGCCGTCGACTTCGCAGGGTAGTGCCGCCGGCGCTCCGAGAGCCGCGTCTTGAGCTCGAGCCGATCCCGCAGGGCAGCACCGAGCAGGCGCTCGAACGATGCAAACGTTTCGGTGGTGGCTGGCCGCAGCGTGGCCGAGCGGACGACGAACCGATCCAGAGCGATGTGTCCCGGCGCGCCGTATGCGTCGACCGAGAGGATGTCGAGCCCGGCGAGGGCCAGGGCGCCTGCGATACGCGCGAGGAGCTCGGGGCGATCGTGCGAGACGATCGTGAGCGCGTGCGTGCCCTCAGCGGGCCCGGGCGACACGGCGACACGGCCATCGGCCCCGCCGCCGCTACGCGTGAGTTCAGCGACGAGGCGTGCGTCTCGAACGACCTCGGCCGATGAGTGGGCGGCCAGATAGCGAAGCGGTGCGCGCCGGGCGAACGCGCACTCCACGGTGTCGGAGTCGGCCAGCGCGGTCAGGGCTTCTGCGCGCACGGCCTCGGCGCGCCCGGCGATGCCGGCGCCGTCGACCTCATCGGAGAGCGCGGCATCGATGCGACTGACGAGCGTGCCGACAAGGCTCGCTTTCCACGAGCTCCATGTCGCAGGCCCTGTCGCAAGCGAGTCGGCCG
>JAAXWY010000047.1 GCA_013334745.1 Coriobacteriia bacterium | reverse complement strand
GAAGCCGGCGTTCTGAGCGATGGTCTTCATCGGCTCGACGAGCGCCTTGCGGATGATGTTGATGCCGACGATCTCATCGGCGTCATCGGTCTTGATCTTGTCGAGCGCGGGAAGTGCGTCCACGAGTGCAACGCCGCCGCCGGCGACGATGCCCTCTTCGACTGCCGCGCGGGTCGCCTGCAGGGCATCCTCGATGCGGTGCTTCTTCTCCTTGAGCTCGGTCTCGGTGGCTGCGCCGACCTTGATGACCGCCACGCCGCCGGAGAGCTTCGCGAGGCGCTCCTGGAGCTTCTCCTTGTCGAAGTCGGAGTCGGAGTTCTCGATCTCGGACTTGATCTGCTTCACGCGAGCATCGATATCGGCCTTGGTGCCGGCACCGTCGATGATCGTGGTGTTGTCCTTGGTGACCTTGACGGTCTTGGCGCGACCGAGCATGTCGAGCGTGACGTTCTCAAGCTTCAGGCCGAGCTCTTCCATGATGGCCTGACCGCCGGTGACGACGGCGATGTCCTCGAGCATGCGCTTGCGGCGGTCGCCAAAGCCCGGAGCCTTGACCGCGATGCACGTGAACGTGCCGCGCAGCTTGTTGACGATGAGGGTGGCGAGCGCCTCGCCCTCGATGTCCTCGGCGATGACGAGGAGCTGCTTGCCGGCCTGCATGACCTTCTCGAGCACCGGCAGGAGGTCCTGGATGTTGCCGATCTTCTGGTTGGCGATGAGGATCAGCGGATCGTTGAGCACGGCCTCCATGCGATCGGGGTCCGTGACCATGTACATCGAGACGTAGCCCTTGTCGAACTGCATGCCCTCGACGGTGTCGATGTCGATACCGAACGTCTGGCTCTCCTCGACGGTGATGACGCCGTCCTTGCCCACGACGTCCATGGCGTCGGCGATCTTGGCGCCGATCTCATCGTCGGCGGCCGAGATGGCGCCGACGTTGGCGATCTCGTCCTTACCCTCGATGTCCTTGGCGTTCTTCTTGATCTGCTCGACGATCGTGTCGACTGCCTTCTCGATGCCGCGACGGATGGCGAGCGGGTTGGCGCCGGCCGAGACGTTGCGCAAACCCTCGGTCACGATGACCTGGGCGAGCAGCGTCGCGGTCGTGGTGCCGTCACCGGCGACATCGTTGGTCTTGACGGCGACTTCCTTGACGAGCTGAGCGCCCATGTTCTCGAGCGGATCCTCGAGCTCGATCTCCTTGGCGATGGTCACACCGTCATTGGTGATCGTGGGAGCGCCGAACTTCTTCTCGAGAACGACGTAGCGGCCCTTGGGGCCGAGGGTGACCTTGACGGCGTCGGCGAGCTTGTTGACGCCGGCGGCCAGACCGTGACGAGCTTCCTCGTCGAAACGGATGTCCTTAGCCATGCTAGGAATCCCCTTTCAGTAGGCGGAATCGGATACGAGCGAACGTGAGCTAGTCGACGACGATCGCGTAGATGTCGGTGTCGCGGAGGATGAGCAGTTCCTCGGCACCGTTCTTGACCTCGGTCGCGCCGTACTTGCTGTAGATGACGGTGTCGCCGACCTTCACGTCGAGCGGAATGCGCTTCTCGCCGTCCTCGTCCCACTTGCCCTCGCCAACGGCGACGACGGTGCCACGGGTGGGCTTCTCCTTGGCGGTGTCGGCCAGGATCAGACCGCTTGCGGTCTTCTCCTCGGCCTCATCGGCCTTGACGATCACGCGGTCGTACAGCGGCTTCAGATTCATCGACTTCCCTCCTGCTTTCTCCGTACGGACTGTTGCGTCTCGCGAGCGTATGGCCCGCGCAGATACCGAACCTCTCGCGGAATCTCGCACAGGGACTTATACCCCCGATGTGCACCGACCCTCACGACTGCTGGCACTCAACGAATGCGAGTGCCAACCGCGTTCGGATTCTAGCGGAGTTGCGCGACGGTGCGCAAGGGGAGATTGTGTGAAATCTAAGTGTCCTGCGCTCAGATGTTGTCGAGCGGCGCGCTCGCGCTCGGCTCGGCGTCGAGGCCGAGAAACTCGCCCCGCTGGTAGCGGTAGTGCGCGGCGGCGGCGATCATGGCCGCGTTATCGGTGCAGTACTCCAGGGGCGGAACACTCACGTGCACTCCGAGAGGCTCTATGGCGGCCGTGAGCGCCTCGCGGAGCGCCTTGTTGGCTGCGACTCCCCCGCCGAGGCAGAACGCGACAGCGCCCGTCTCCTGCACCGCCCGTACGGCCTTAGAGACCTGCACATCGATGACCGCCTGCTGGAACGATGCCGCGAGGTCGGGGACGTCGATCTCTCGGCCCGCCGCCTCCTCGTGCCGGATGTGCGTGAGCACCGCGGTCTTGAGTCCGGAGAGCGAGAACGCGTAGTCTCCGCTCTTCATCATCGCGCGCGGGAAATCGATGGCCGCCGGATCGCCCTTCTCAGCGAGCTTCGAGAGAATCGGCCCGCCGGGGTAGCCAAGCCCGAGCACCTTCGCGACCTTGTCGAACGCCTCGCCCGCCGCATCGTCGAGCGTCTCTCCCATCGTGTGGTAGACGCCCCACTCGGGCATGTGCACGAGCGAGGTGTGACCGCCACTCACGAGCAGCGCCACGAGCGGCGGCTTGACCGCCTCGTCGGCGAGCACGTTGGCGAAGATGTGGCCTTCGAGATGGTTCACGCCGATGAGCGGCTTGCCGGTCGCCATCGCAAGGCCCTTCGCGTACGCGACGCCCACCACGAGCGCGCCGATGAGCCCGGGCGCGTGCGTCACCGCGATCGCGTCGAGCCGCGAGAACGGCAGCGGAAGCGGCACGCCGAGCGACGCGCCGGCGCGTTCCATCGCCTCCTCGACGACGCTGACGATCGCCTCGGTGTGCTTGCGACTCGCGATCTCCGGCACGACGCCGCCGAACCGGGCATGAAAGTCGATCTGACTCGACACGACGTTAGCGAGCAACTCGCGTCCGCCGCGCATGACCGAGGCGGCGGTCTCATCGCACGACGACTCGATGGCGAGGATGATCTCGTCGGCGGACTCCTCCGGAATCGGGTGCACCGCGCCCGGCAGGTCGCCCCACATGATGACGGCATCCTCGCCCGAGCCGTAGTAGCCGGGACGCAGACCCACGCGCGAAAGCCCTGCGGACTCGTAGAGTGCCAGCGCGGCGGCATTGTCCGCGCGCACCTCGAGTGTGACGCGTTCGGCGGCCATCTCCCTCGCCTGCGCGAACAGGGCATCGAGCAGTCTCTGTCCCAGACCCATGCCGCGCCGGGAGGGGGCGACTGCGATGTTCATCACGTGCGCGTCGTGGTCGGCGAGCACCGCCACGCCGCCGTAGCCAACGATCAGACCCGGCGCCTCGCACGCGACGAACCACGCACGCGACGGCTGGTCGAACTCCGCGGTGAACATGCCTGCCGTCCACGGACTGGGGAAGATCGCCGCTTCCAGCGCCGTGACGAGTCCGATGTCCTCGCGGGTCATGTACCGAATGTCGATGGTCATGAGCGCTCACCGCCCGCAACGCCTGAATCGGGCGCCGGACGCGGAGAGAGACCGGCCCTGATGCGCTCGTTCTCCTCGGCGTCGGAAAGCCTCGTGTAGACGGGCAGCAACGCGCCGGGATCGCCCGAGTCGGTGCCGCCGGACTCGAGCAGGTAGAGCCACGCGTCGAACAGCCCGGCTGCGTTGGGCGCCCACAGGTCCTCATCGGCGATGGTCGCGGATGAGCCGAGCGCCTCGGTGAAGATGCTCTCGTACTTGCGCAGGCCGTTGCCGGCAAGCAGGAGCGGTTCGTCCAGCTCGGCCCAGGCGCGGGCCACATCCTCGGGGCGTGCGACGGTGTCGGGTGCCAGCCGCGTCGCGACCCCATCGCCACAGCGGAACAGTGCCGGGTACACCTCGCCGCGCATCGCATCGCCCGCGACAGCCACGAGCGCGTCGGTCTCGGCGAAACGCCATCCGATCGCATCAAGCGTGCCCACGCCCCACAGGGGGCATGCGAGCCCATGCGAGATGCCCTTCGCGGTCGCCACGCCGATACGGACGCCGGTGAACGAGCCGGGGCCGCGTCCCACGATTACGCCGTCGATCTCGGGCAGTGTGACCTGATGCGAGGCGAGCAGCGACTCGGTCATCGGGAGCAGCCGCGACATGGCGGCTCGCGGCGCATCAACCACCGCCCCGCCGAGCACCTCGAGAACGTCGTCGGTCAGGTGCGCGAGGCCGACCGCAGTGCGCTCGGTGGCAGTATCGAGCGCCAGCAGGAGGCGGCTCACGAGGAGGCCCCCGCGCCGCCCTGGCCCGCGGCAGCGATCCACGCGGATGCGAGCGCCGCACCACGTGCGCCGCGCGCCTCGAGTTCGAGCGCGCGTGAGTCATCGCCGGTGATGCGGATGCGGGCGATGACGCAGTCGGCAGGAATCGCGTCGGCGAAGCGGTCGCCCCACTCGACGACCGAGACCCCGCCCGACTCGAGCGTGCCCCAGTAGTCGAGGTCTTCGAGCTGAGCGGCGGAGTCAAGGCGGTAGAGGTCGAAGTGGTACAGCGGCAGGCGGCCCTCGTGGACGAGCAGCAGATTGAACGTGGGGCTCGTGACCGGCTCGCTCACGCCCAGCCCGCCGGCGATTCCCTTCGTGAGCTGCGTCTTTCCCGCGCCGAGGTCGCCCGAGAGCACAAGCACGTCACCCGCAGTGAGTAGCGGCGCGAGCGCGCGACCGGCGGTCTGCGTCGCGGCCTCGGAGTCGGTGGTGATGATGAGCGGCGTGCCCTCGGCGGCCATCAGAACAACGCGCCCTGATCGGCGAGTGCAGCGGGCTGCTCGGACGAATCGACGTCGCCGACTCCGGATGCGTCACGCTGCTCGGTGGCAGCTTCGAGCAGCCCTCGCAGCGTGTCGAAGTCGGCGAAGAGTGCGTCGCGCTTCGTACGGTCGTAGATGGCCGCAGCCGGATGGAAGATCGGCAGCACGGTGAAGCGGCCGGTCTGCGTGGGACGGCCGTGCAACTGCGTGATTCCGGTCTCGGTGCGCAGGACGAACTTCGTCGCGAAGTTGCCGAGCGTCACGAGCACGTCGGGGTCGATGACTCGGATCTGCTCGCGCAGGAATGGTGTGCAGGTCTCGATCTCGGTCACTTCCGGGTTGCGGTTGTCGGGCGGTCTGCACTTGAGCACGTTGGCGATGTAGACCTCCTCGCGCGCGAGGCCGGCGTGCGCGAGCAGCTCGTTGAGCAACTTGCCCGCGGCGCCAACGAAAGGCTCACCGTTGAGGTCCTCGTTTCTGCCCGGTGCCTCGCCAATGAACAACACCCGGGCATGGTCGTCGCCCACACCGAACACGAGGGTGGTGCGAGTGTCGCCGAGTCCGCACCGACGGCAGTCGCCGATCAGATCGCGGATCTCGATGAGGCTCGAACAGCCGAGAGCGGGCACGTGAAGCGGCCTCCTCAGACCCAGGTGGCGACCTCGGAGAGCGGGCGGCGGGCCGGACGTCCCGCGGACTCCGCGGAGTAGCCGACCGGCAGGATAGCGACCGGCTCGAAGGGCGCGGCGATGTCGAGGGCTCCGCGCACCGCGTCGGCGTCGAACGCGCCGATCCAGCACGAGGCAAGCCCGCGGTCGACCGCGGCCATCAGGATGTTGTGCGCTGCCAGTGCGGTGTCTTGGATCGCGTAGAGGTGCTCGCCGCGATCGCCGTAGCGGGCGTAGCACGGACGCGGATCCACGCACACCACGATGACGACCGGCGCGCTGGTCGCCCAACGCTGATGCAGAGCGCCCGAAAGCCGCTCGCGCGCCTCCATCGAACGCACGATGGTGAAGCGCCACGGCTGGATGTTGCCCGCGGTCGGAGCAATCACGGCGGCCTCGATGAGCGCCCGGATGTCCTCGTCGGAGACGTCGAGCTTTGTATTGAAGTGACGCACACTGCGCCGCTTCGCGAGAACTTCCGAAAACTCCATCCCGACAGACTCCTTCGACCGCGAAAACGATGAGATTCGACCCGTTCGGACCGGTGCCCATTCTAGCCGATGGCCTGCGCTCGTGCAGGGCGTCGGTATCGCGAGCAGGGAGACCGAATCGTGCGTCGAACAGAACAGACTGGGGGTGATGCGGACCATGTACGACAAGCCTGACCACACAGATGAAGACCTAGGTATCCGCGCATTCCAGGTGAAGCGCGCCAAGGCCGTCGAACGAGCGATCCAGCTCGTGCGTCACGGACTCGGTGAATCCTGGAAAGAACTGACCGAGGAAGAGATCGAGGAGCTCGAGTGGGTTCTCGGCGAGCTCTGGTCCTACGTCTCGCGTAACGACTGGGATGAGCTCCACTTCGGTGTTCTCACCATGCGCGACGTCATCAAGATGCTCACGCTGAGCAGCCAACTGCGCCGACATGCGCGTGGCAGCATCGAGATCCTTCGCGAGGTCGACGAGATCATCAAGGCCGTCAAGCCGTACGAAGGCTTCCTGGCAGACGAACAGCCGCAGGGCTGACCTGCGGCTGTCTGGTCTTTCCGGACGAAACAAGAAGGCGGCTAACCGGCAGCGGTGGCCGCCTTCTTCTTGCTCTCGATCTTCTTCTTGACCTTCTTGAGACGGAAGAGATCCTCGCGGGCGCGCTCGTCGAGCGTCTGGCTGATGTAGCCCACCTGCTCGCGAAGCGCCGGGACCGTGACCTGCTCCAGCGCGTTGACGCGCCGGTTGGTCTTGTTGATCTCCTCGCCGAGTCGCTTCAGGCGCGTCTCGATGTCGGCGTACTCGATGATGACGTCGAGTACCCGCTCGAACTTATCGGCGGTCTCATCGACTCGTGAGCTGACGCCCGTTACCGAGTAGCCACGCGTGAACGACGACTTCACCGGGCTGTCGCCCTTGGTGACGACCGGGACCGACACGCCCATGATCTTGGTACCGGTCATGTCCACGACGATCTCACCGCGGGTCGCCAAGCCGGCCGAGCGCAGCGCGACGACGCCGTCGACCGCCTGCGCGACCGCAAGCGAGTACTGCGCTTCGCTCACGGTCTTTTGCAGTGAGTCGGACAGACGCAGCGTCTCGTCCATGACGCCCATGAACTCGAGAAGCAACGCGTCGCGCTTCTGCTTGAGAAGGTCCATGCCCTGCTGCGCGAGCGCGATCTGCTGCTTGCGCTCGAGTAGCTCGGCTCTAGTAGGGCGTACTTCTTCCATGTCAGGCCCCCGCGGCCTCGGCCGATTCCTCGGCGGGTTCGTCCTCGGTCGCCACGACGTCCTCAGACACCGCCTCGGCAGCCTCGTCACGGTTCCGGTAGTCGGGGTGGTACTTCTCGATGAAGTCACGGACACGCTTGAGCTCGCCGAGCGGCAGACCACTCATGAGCTCCCATCCGATGTCGAGCGTCTCCTCGATCGTGCGGCCCTCGTCGCCCTGACCGACGATGCGCTCTTCGAACTGGTCGGCGAAGCGCAGGTACGCGCGGTCGACGTCAGAGAGCGCTTCCTCGCCGACGATCGCTACGAGCTTGCGAAGGTCGCGGCCCTGGGCGTACGCGGCGTACATCTGGTTGGCGACCGCGCGGTGGTCATCACGCGTCTTGCCCTCGCCGATACCGAGGTTCATCAGGCGCGACAGGCACGGCAGCACGTCGATCGGCGGGAACACGGCACGACGGTGCAGCTGGCGCGAGAGCACGATCTGACCTTCGGTGATGTAGCCGGTGAGGTCGGGAATCGGGTGCGTGATGTCATCGTCTGGCATGGAGAGGATCGGGAGCTGCGTGACCGAGCCGGGACGGCCCTTGATACGGCCGGCGCGCTCGTAGATCGTCGAGAGGTCGGTGTACATGTAGCCCGGGAAGCCGCGGCGACCCGGCACCTCTTCACGAGCCGTGGAGACCTCGCGAAGCGCCTCGCAGTAGTTCGTCATGTCCGAGAGGACGACGAGCACCTGCATGTCCTTCTCGAACGCGAGGTACTCGGCGACCGTCAGCGCGCACTTCGGCGTGAGCAGACGCTCGACCGTGGGGTCATCGGCGAGGTTCAGGAAGAAGACGACTCGCTCAAGAGCGCCCGTCTCCTCGAACTGCTGCATGAAGAACGCCGACTCGCGGTGCGTGATACCCATCGCACCGAACACGATGGCGAACTCCTCGCCTGACTTGACGCGCGCCTGGCGGATGATCTGCGCCGCGAGTTCGTTGGCCGGGAGGCCTGAGCCCGAGAAGATCGGCAGCTTCTGGCCACGCACGAGCGTGTTGAGACCGTCGATGGCGCTGATGCCGGTCTCGATGAAGTCGGCCGGCTGCTCGCGCTGGTACGGGTTGATCGGCGAGCCGGTGATGTCGAGGCGGGCCTCCGGGATGATGGGGGCGCCGCCGTCGATCGGCTTGCCGGTTCCGTTGAGGACGCGGCCGAGCAGCTCGCCGGAGACGTCGATCTTGGCGACCTCTTCGAGGAAGCGGACCTCGGTCTTGGCGATGTCGATGCCACGCGTACCCTCGAAGACCTGGATGACGGCCATCTCGCCGGCGACCTCAAGCACCTGGCCTGAGCGACGCGAGTTGTCCGGCATCAGGATCGACACCATCTCGTTGTACGCGACACCGTGAACGTCGTTGACGAAGATCAGCGGGCCGGTGACGTACGAGAGGGTGCGGTAGTCGGTGGAGAGCAGCGAGCGCTTCGCTTCGCTGGGAGTCATGGTCGTATCGGCCATGGCTAGTACACCTCGATTCCGGCGATTTCTTCGGCTATCTTGCCGCACAGGATCGGCATATCCTCGAGCGCCTGCTCGTGCGGTGTCGTCTTGAGAATTGCGATCTGGTCACGCATCGGCAGATCGAGCACCTGCCGCAGTGACACGCCTCTGTTGAGCGCCGAGACCGCGGCGTCGTTGAAGGCGAGGATCGTCTTGAGGATCCAGTACTGCTTCTTGGGTGGGCAGTACGCGTCGACCTCGTCGAATGCGAACTGCTGCAGGAAGTCTTCACGCAGCATGCGCGCGACCTCGAGGATGATCTTCTCGGACTCCGGCAACGCGTCCGGGCCGACGAGCTGCACGATCTCCTGCAGTTCCGTCTCCTTCTGCAGGATCGACATCGCACGCTCGCGGTAGTCGAGCCAGTCGGGAGCGACGTTCTCCTCGTACCAACCCTTCACCTGGCCGAGGAAGAGCGTGTAGCTCTTCGTCCAGCTGATGGCCGGGAAGTGGCGGCGGTGGGCAAGCGAGGTGTCGAGTGCCCAGAACGCACCCGTGACTCGCAGCGAGTTCTGCGTCATCGGCTCGGACATGTCACCACCGGCCGGCGACACGGCGCCGACCATCGTGACAGAGCCGATACGCTCGTCGTCGTTTGAGCCGAGCGGCTTGACGCGGCCCGAGCGCTCGTAGAACGCGGCGAGACGCGTTGCGAGGTACGCCGGGTAGCCTTCCTCGCCCGGCATCTCCTCGAGTCGACCGGACACCTCTCGGAGCGCTTCGCCCCAGCGGGAGGTGGAGTCGGCCATCATGGCGACGTTGTAGCCCATGTCGCGATAGAACTCGGCCAGCGTGGCTCCCACGTAGATGGAGGCCTCGCGCGCCGCGACCGGCATGTTCGACGTGTTGGCGACGAGCACGGTGCGGTCCATGAGCGGCGCGTTGTTGCGCGGGTCGTCGAGGTGCGGGAACTCCGTGAGGACTTCCGTCATCTCGTTGCCGCGCTCACCGCAGCCGATGTAGACGATGATGTCGACGTCGGCCCACTTGGCCAGCGACTGCTGGGTGACCGTCTTTCCCGTACCGAAGCCGCCCGGGATGATCGCGTTGCCGCCCAGGGCGATCGGGAAGAACGTGTCGAGGATCCGCATGCCCGTGGTGAACGGGGTCGTCGGGTCCATCTTCTTGATGTAGGGGCGGCCTTCACGGACCGGCCACCGCTGCGACATCTTGATCTCGGTGCCATCGGCCATCGTCGCCACGACGTCGTCGACCGTGTACTCGCCCTTGGCGGCCACGCTCGCGAGCTTGCCGGACTTGATGATCGGCGGAACCATGACCTTGTGCAGGATCGTCTGGCCCTCGGGAACCGTCCCGATGACGTCGCCCGCTCCTACTTCGTCCCCTGCCGAGACAACCGGCGTGAACGACCACTTCTTGGTGCGGTCGAGTGCCGACGCCACGGTACCGCGCTCGATGAAGTCGCCGCTCTCAGCCGCGATGACGGGCAGCGGTCGCTGCACCCCGTCGTAGATCGACGTGAGCAGGCCCGGGCCGAGCTCAACCATGAGCGGACCCTCGGTCGACTCGACAACCTCGCCGACCTTCAGGCCCGAGGTGTCCTCGTAGACCTGGATGGTCGCGGTGTCGCCCTCGAGCCGGATGACCTCGCCCATGAGACCTTCGTTGCCAACCCGGACGATGTCGTACATCCGGGCACCGGTCATGCCGTCGGCGACCGCGACCGGGCCGGTGATCTTCGCAATAGTTCCGACGATCATGTCATCCCCGCCTCAGTGTGATATCGAAACCAATCGCTCGCCTAATGAGCCTCGAGAGGTAGGCGCGGTGGTCCTCGCCCATCTCGAGCTTCTCCCTGATCGGCAGGGAGACCACGATCGGTCGGTAGATCGAGTCGATCTTCTTCCTAAGCCGTTCATCGATCGCCGTCATGAGGCGTTCGTTGACCGCAATGATTCCGCTCGAGTCCGTGTCGATGAGCGACGCAAGTGTCTTACGCGCTTCCTCGGGGGACTCGGCGATCATGACGTCGACGCCGGCGAGACGGAAACCGTCGGCCGAGTCTGAGTCGGTGAGAACGAGGAGCTTATACAAGGATGAGCTCCTCTCTCACTCGGTCCGCCGGCATCCCGACGGCCTTGCCCTTCACGATGATTCGCACGTTCGTGACCTCGTTCTGCTTGCCGAAGAGGTATGCGATCGCCACGCCCACTCCATGCGGATCGCGCACACCGGAGAGAAGTGCGCGACGCATGAGCAGGTCTTCGAGTGCACGCTCGAACACGGGGATCGACGCGTTCTCGAGATATCGCAGCGCCGCCGCATCGAGCGCTTCGGCGTAGGCCGTGCTCTTGAGGCGGTCGAGCACCTCATCAACGTCGGACAGCCGCGCGAGCTCAAGGAACTGCTCCTTACGGATGACGCGCCCGCCTTCGAGGTAGTAACCGCTGGCGTCGATCGACTCGACGTCGGCCTTGAGCAACCGAAACACCATGACGAGGTTGAGCGTGTCGATCTGCATACCGAGAATCCGGCGAGCGACGTCGACATCGGGCGCCTCGCCGATGAGCCGTGATGCGGCCCACTCGGCGTACTGCCGGTCGAGCGCGAGCTCCAGCGGCGCGAGGTCGTTTGACTTGGAGAACTCCGGATACGCACGCCGCAGAGGCGCCGCGTACGGGTAGTCCCACATCGCCATCGTGTCGATGATGACCCGAACGTCGTCAAGCTTGCTCAGTGCCTCGAGCTCCTCGGCGGACAAGTACCCCACCGGGAAGAAGCTCGACTTCACGTCGTCGAAAGCCACGTGGTTGTGCGCACCGCGAAGGATCGTCTTCAGGTTGAACACGTCCCAGCGGCCGAGCAGCGTCGAGAGCAACATGCGTGCGTTCGGGTGCAGGAACTTGAGCACCTTTCGGTACGCACGAATCATGTTGTGCTTGAGCGCTTCATCGATCACGGCGGCCGTGCGCCCGTGAACAAGCTGATCCTCGAGATCGCCCGAGTACGACGTGTCCATGAGCTCTTTGACGACCTGGTTCAGGTCGGGCGCCTCGATGAGCCGCTCGTAGAACGAGAGCGGCAACAGGTGCGAGCGCATGCCACGCAACCGCGCGTTCGCGTATCCCTCGTCTGATTCAGGAACCGCTCGGTTCCCTGCAGTGACGACGGCTTCGCTCATGAGAACAGCACCTTGGCGACGTCTGCCTGTGCCATCTGGCTCACGCGCTCCAACCTGTCTTCAAGCGTGTTGCGGCGTATGACTCGGCCACCATAGGCCTCCACCACGATGCCACCGGACGTCGAGAGCCCGCCCGCCACCTCGGCTGTGATGCCCTTGGCCTCAGCGACGCGCTTGGCGCGATCGACGTCGGAATCCGCCACGCGGATCACGAGATCGCCGTCCAAGCCCGCGATCGCCTCGGTTGCCAGCGCATCGAAGAGGCGGTCGTAGTCGCCGCTGCGAACGCTTTCGAGCTTGCCGGCTGCGGCATCGAACACCGATGCCACGCCGTCGCCCTTCGCCGACGAGACCTCCATCTTCGCCTCGAGGCGCGCGGCGTTGACGACCTTGGCGGCGTCGGCCCTGGCGACTCGCTCGAGCTGACGCGCGAACCCGTCGTGAATCTTCTCGGCGTTGCGCTCTGCATCGTCGAGGATCAGCTTCGCGTGCTCTTTGGCCTCGGTGATCACTGCATCGCAGTCGGCCTGCGCCTGCTCATCCAGAGCTTTCAGGATGTCTTCGATAGCCATCGGTACTCTCCCTTTGGTGCGGACAGACGGACCTCAGTCGGCGGCTTAGCCGTTGAGGATGATGGCCATGACGAAGCCGAGAAGTGCGATGACTTCGGGGAGTGCCGTCAGAACCAGGACGAAGACGCGCTCTTCAGGACGCTCAGCGAGCGTACCCTGACCTGCCGAACCGATCTTTGCCTGCGCGTAGCCGGCGCCGATGGCCGAAAGGCCCATCGCGAGAGCAGCACCGATGGTCTTGATGCCAGCACCTGTGGTGACAACTGCTGCGGTCGCGGCCTCAGCCTCGTTCGCAAACGCTGCGAGCGGGATGAGGACAATTGCCAGGAACGTGCCCCAGAACGCGTACTTCGAGAACCTCTTGCTGATCATGCTTTGTTCTCCCCTCCGGTCTTCTGAAACGGCTTGTAGTCTTTGCCACCGGCCTCGTAAAACCCCCCGAAGAACTCCAGGAAGTTGAGACGCACTGCATGGATCGTCGGGCTGAACGCGCAGATCACGAAGTTCAGCACCTGAAGTGGGATAGCGATGATGAGACCGAGGACAGGGTTGCCCATGGTCGCGGCGATCTCGTTGACCGCCTCGGCGAAGATGGCACCGGCAAGACCGACAGCCATGATTCGCAGGTAGCTCGCGATGTGCGAGATCGAGAGAACGGTCTCGATGCCGCCGATGATGCCGCCGCCCTTGACCGCGAACGCGAGTCCGAGGAACAGGACCAGTGCGGCTCCGGCCTGCAGCAACAGGGCACCGGTCGCTCCGGTGTTCTTGGTGAGCAGAGCACCGAAGACCGAGAACAGGATCAACGCGGTGAAGCCGAAGATAAAGGCGACGATGCCGCCCTTCTCATATACGTGTGACCAGTGCTTCGTCTTGATGCCGTTGTAGATACCGAGTGCTAGGCCTAAGACGACCTGCACGAACCCGATACCGATGGCGATGATGAGGAACGTCATCAGCATCTCGGCCTGTGTGCGCTCGAACGGCAGCAGAATCGTCGCGCCAGCAGGTACGGGGTACCCGATACCGTAGCTTCCCGCAAGGCTCCACACCGGCTGGATGACGTTGCCGAACTTCGGGCCCAACAGGTTGCCGAAGAACTCGCCGTAGATCACACCGAATATCACGACGCTCGTGGCCGCGGGGCCGAGAACGGCGGTGGCCATCTGTACGTTCGCGTTCTCCTTGTACTTCATCCGCAGCCACATGACCGTGCCGAGCATGATCAGGCCGTAGCCGATGTCGCCGACGATCATGCCGAAGAACAGCGGATAGAAGAGCGCAAGCATCCACGTGGGATCGTAGGTGCCGTACTTGGGCTTGCCCATCATGCCGAGCAGGCTCTCGAACGGCTGCACCCATCCCGCATTCTGCATGGAGACGGGGGCATCGCCGAAGTCCTTCTCGGTGATCTCGAGCTGCGTGACGATGACCTCGTTGCCGAACTTCTCGCGCAGCTGCTCCTTGAGCTCAGGAACGTCGGTGACCGGGATCCAGCCATCGATGAGGAACGCGTACTCGGTGCGCCCGAACTGCGGGATCGCGACGATCTCGTCGATGCGGTCGATGAGCACGTCACGCGCGGTGGCAAGCTTCGCGAACCACTTCTTTGACATCGACTCAAGCTCGTCGCGAATGCGGTCGAGCTCGGCCGGCAGGTCTGCGCGGCGCTGACGGATCGTCTGATACGCGACGTCCATCGGCATGTCCTGGAAGTCCTGCGGCAGCCTGATCTGGTTCACGTTCTCCATCGCGAGGAACTTGTGGACCGGCTCCGCGTACTGCCGAGAGAACACGACGATAGCGGCCGTGGTGTTCTCATCGATGTCGGTGGAGATAATCTCGCTCTGCGAGTTGGTCAGGCGATCCAGCTCGACCTGAAGGTGCTCCAGACCGGCCTTGTAACGGCGCTCGACCAGAAGCGCGACGCTGTCGAACGCGCCGGTGACGACGATCTGCTTGGCGAGCGGCTGGATCTTGCTCAGGATCGGCTCGTAACGTGCGAGCAGCGCGATCTCGCCCTCGGCTGCGGTATGCAGCTGCGCGAGGTCGGCCGTCTTCTCCTCGACGTCATCGATCACGTTGGCGACCTCGGTCGCCAGCTCCTCCGGCGTGAGCTGCCAGAGGCGGTCGTACTCGATCGAGCGCGTCTTCGACTCGACGCCATCGGTCGGCTCCTTGAGCGTCTTGAGAATCGCGCGGACGCGAATCAGCAGCTCATCGAGCTGATCGTAGACCTTGACCTCGCTGCCTTGAATCTCCATACGATCCAGGGCGATCTCGCCACTCTGGATCTTCTTCGAGAGGTCTTCGATGTGGATCTTGCCCTGCTCGTGGAGCAGGCTGACCACGTCGAGGAACTCACTCTTCGGGCCGATTATCTCGACCTTAGCCATCGGGACCAGCACAACGACCACCCTCCCCGGGGTCTGAGCTCTTCCCGTCGTGAACCGCTGGACTAGAGCGCGGTCACGGCGTCCAACACGAGACGCGTCGCTTCGTCGCGGCGCGCCTCGACTTCCTGCTTGAGTTTGTCTGCCTCTGCGCGGGCGGACTCGCGCAGCCGGTTGGCTTCGGCCGCCGCTTCGGCGCGGATGGCCTTCTCACGGTCGGCGGCTCCGGCGCCGCCCTCTGACTCCGCGGTACTGACGACCTCCGCGGCCTTCTTACGTGCTTCTGCAACGATCGCATCGGCCTCGCGCTTCGCGGAGAGGACTCGACCTGAGATCTCGAGTTCCTTCTCCCTGATGAGGTGCAGCGGCGAGTTGTTGTCGGCTGCGATCGTCTCTTGGTGCAGACGAATCTCCTCGACGACCTTTTCGTCCACGTGGCGTCCCCTCCGGTACCGTCGAACCAGGCATGGCGCAGAGCACAGCACACTGAAAGCGTGCGGGCTCGATTGCTGGTTTCTCCTACGGCCTGCACTCTCCTGCAAGAAGAGCGCAACAATCGAAGAGAATTCACATGTGCTAAGCGACGCCGGGCGACGCGAGCGGCCGGCCGGGATGAATCAGGGCGCCGTGGCCGAGCGTGGGCTAGCGGTAGACGCGCTCCAGCCGCAGCCCGAATCCGCACGCCATCTCGTAGTTGATGGTGCCGGCGACGGTGGCGAGTTCCTCCATGGGTATCCTCTCGGACTCCTGCGATCCGACGAGAACGACCTCGTCGCCGCGCGACACGCGGGCACCTCGGGGTGCCTCGACCATGAACTGGTCCATGCACACGCGCCCGACCTGCCGACACCGCGTGCCGCCGATAAGGACCTGCATCTCATTGGAGCACACACGGTGTACTCCGTCGGCGTAGCCCAGAGGCAGCGTGACAATCTCGGTGGGAGACGAAGCCTGCCACGTGAGCCCGTACGACACGCCATCGCCCATGCCGATGCGCTTGACGAACGATGCCTTCGCCTTGACCGACATCGACGGCGCGAGCTTGAGAACCGCGGCGGTCGCAGCCGAGGGCTGCAGGCCGTAGATGGCGATGCCGCAGCGCACCATGTCGAAGTGCGCGTCCGGGTAGAGCATGGTCGCGGGACTGTTGGCCGCGTGGACGATGCCGGGGTCGACTTCGTCGACGCGCATGTTGTCCAGCACCCGCTGGAATCGCTCGAGCTGGCGCTGCACGTCCCAATCGCCCGCAGCGTCCGCGGTCGCGAAGTGGGTGAAGGTGCCCTCGAGCTTCAGCCCGGGGAAGTCGACAAGCGAGCGCGCGAACTCGGGTGCGTCTTCGGCACGAACGCCGATACGGTGCATCCCGGTGTCCACTTTGAGGTGGTAGGGCGCGACCGTGTCGCGCAGCAGCGCCTGCTTGCCGAGTGCGACTGCGAACTCCCGCGTCGTGACCGCGGGCGTGATGTCGTTGTCGAGCAGCTCACGGATGGTGCTCTCGGGTGGCTCGGAGAGCAGTTGGATCGGGCCTGTGATGCCGGCGTCTCGCAGCGCCAGGGCCTCGTCGAGCGTGGCCACGCCGAGTCGATCGGCACCGGCTGCCAGCGCAGCGCGGGCGACGTGCAAGGCACCGTGGCCGTAGCCGTCGGCTTTGACGACCGCCATGAACAGCGTACCCGGCCGCGTAAGCCCCTTGAGCGAGCGCACGTTGCTCTGAATCGCCGCCAGATCGATCTCGACCCACGCCCACCGATGCTGCGTCACGTCTCCCCGCCTCCGAGAGTCTCGAACAGTTCGCTCACGCCAGTGATGATACCGAGAACCCGGACGTCCGTGTGCTTACGTCTCGCTCACCAACTGCCGAGCAGGTCAGCTACGGCAGCCGGGAGGTAGTCCGGGATGTCCTCGGCGTTGACGCACACGGGCGTGAGCACCTCAGCAGCCGACTCCCCCGCGCGGCCGTGCAGGTACGCGCCGAGCGCACCGGCCTCGAGTGCGGGCAGCCCCTGCGCGAGAAGCGCGCCGATCACACCTGACAGCACGTCACCGGTTCCTGCGGCCGCAAGCGCCGGGGTGCCGGAGGTGTTGACGACCTGTCGACCGGCACTGCTGATGATGGTGCCGGCTCCCTTGAGCACCACAGCGGTCGCGCCGGAAGCCAGCGCGCCTCCCGCGATGAGGCGGTCACCTTGGATCGCGGCTCCGTTCGTGCCGAGCAGCCGAGCAAGCTCGCCCGGATGCGGCGTCAGCACGGTGGGCGCCGTGCGCGCCGCGATGAGGTGCTGCGCGTCGACGAGCGCGTTGAGCGCATCGGCGTCGATGACGAGCGGCGCGTCGATCTCGGCGACGAGCGTGCGAGCGGTCGCCACCGCGCCGTCGGCGAGCGTCAATCCGGGACCGAGAACCACCGCGTCGAACTCGCGCGCCATCCGCACCAGTCGAGCAGCCGCCGCCGACGAGAACGCGTGCGTCCGCCCCTGTGGCAGCCCGATGACCGGCACCGCCTGCAGGTGCGCGTGAGCGACCGCCACGACCGACTGCGGAACCGCGAGCGCGACGTAGCCCGCTCCGCAGCGCGTCGCTCCTCGAGCCGCGAGAATCGCTGCGCCCGGGTAGGTGCCGGAGCCGGCGATCACGAGCACGCGCCCGCGCGAGTCCTTGTGTGCGTCGGGTTCCGGCAGCGGCACGAGCGCGGCGTACTCCTCGCTCGTCCAGATCTCCGGGGCGCCGGCCACGTCCGCCAGCCCCGGGTCGATGCCGATGTCGGCGACCACGACCTCGCCCGCGTACGCGGCTCCCGGGTAGGCAAGCAGCCCCCGCTTGGGCGTTGTGAACGTCACCGTGCAGTCCGCCGCGACCGCCTCGCGGTCGACGACGGCACCCGTGTCGGCGTCGACACCCGTGGGCGCGTCGACCGCCAGCACGTAGGCGCCACTCGTGGTCGCCGCCGCGGCCCAGGCCGCGTACGGCGCGCGCAGCGCGCCGTTGGCGCCGATGCCCAGCATGGCGTCGATCAGCCCGGCAGCCGATGCG
>JAAXWY010000046.1 GCA_013334745.1 Coriobacteriia bacterium | reverse complement strand
CTTCCTCGCGCAGGCGACTCCCGAGGCGAAGATGGAGCTCATCCGAGCCGAGCAGGCACGCGGCAAGTTGGTCGCGATGACCGGCGACGGCACCAACGACGCGCCGGCCCTGGCCCAGGCCGACGTCGGCGTCGCGATGAACACCGGGACGAGCGCGGCCAAGGAGGCCGGCAACATGGTCGATCTGGACTCCGATCCCACGAAGCTCATCGAGATCGTCGCGATCGGGAAGCAGCTGCTGATGACCCGAGGCTCGCTCACCACCTTCTCAATCGCCAACGACGTCGCGAAGTACTTCGCAATCATCCCGGCGATGTTCATGGTCGGCCATCCGGAACTCGGCGCCCTCAACGTCATGCGGCTGCACTCGCCGGAGTCTGCGATCCTGTCGGCGGTCATCTTCAACGCGCTCATCATCGTCGCGCTGATCCCTCTCGCACTTCGCGGTGTGGCGTACCGACCGGTGGGCGCAGGCGCACTGCTGCGCCGCAACCTGCTCATCTACGGCCTCGGCGGCATGGCGCTGCCGTTCATCGGCATGAAGCTGATCGATGTCGCGCTCGTCGCGCTCGGTGCGGGATAAGGAGCTGAGGATGCGATCACTACTTCGCGCGACTCGGATGGCCCTCGTGACGATGCTGCTGTTCGGCGTCGCGTACCCGGCGGCGGTCTTACTCGCCTCCCGTGCGATCTTCCCGCGTCAGGCGGCCGGCAGTCTCATCTCGCGTGAGGGCGTGGTTGTGGGTTCGCGGTTGATCGGACAGCACTTCGGCGCGCCCCGCTATTTTCAGGGTCGCCCGTCCGCGGCAGGCGACGGCTACGATGCGATGGCGTCATCCCCCTCCAACCTCGGCCCGACCAGCGCCGAACTCGACCGGCTCGCTCGCGAACGGGTCCGCGCGGTCCTGGCGAGCAACCCGGGGGCGCGGGCAGGCAGCGTGCCGATCGATCTCGTGACCGCCTCGGCGAGTGGGCTCGACCCCGACATCTCGCCTGACGCCGCATTCCTGCAGGTCGCACGGGTAGCGAAGGCCCGAGCCCTGCCCGAGTCCCTCGTGCGTTCGCTCGTCTCGGCGCACGTATCAGGCAGGCAGTTCGGGTTTCTCGGCGAACCTCGAGTCAACGTGCTCGAGCTCAACCTTGCGCTCGATGACGTGAGTGGCGACGAGTAGCGTGGGAGAAGCGATGCCCGCACCGAACACAGACAGCAAGACGCGCGGCTGCCACAAGGTGTTCCTCGGCTACGCAGCGGGAGTCGGCAAGACCTACACGATGCTTTCCGAGGCGCAGCGCCGCGCCTCGCGAGGCGAGGACGTCGTCATCGGGTACGTGGAGCCGCACGACCGTCCCGAGACGCTCGCTCTGGCCGAGGGGCTCGAGCGCGTCCCGACCCGCTGCATCGAGTACCGGGGCACCACGTTCGATGAGCTCGACACCGATGCGGTGATCGCGCGGCGCCCGCAGATGGTGCTCGTCGACGAGCTGGCGCACTCCAACGTCCCCGGCGCGAAGCACGCCAAGCGGTGGCAGTCGGTGGAGGAGATCCTCGCCGCCGGGATCAACGTGATCTCCACCGTCAACGTGCAGCACTTCGAAAGCCTCAACGACGTCGTTGAGCAGATCACCGGGGTATGTGTCCGCGAGACCCTGCCCGACCGGATCCTCGATGAGGCCGACGAGGTCGTGCTCGTCGACATCACTCCTGAAGCCCTGATGAACCGCCTCAAGCGAGGCGTCATCTACTCCGCCGACAAGGCCGACGAGGCCCTGCTGAAGTTCTTCCGCCGAGGAAACCTCGTGGCGCTGCGCGAGCTCTCACTGCGCAAGACCGCCGAGGAGGTCGATGACGAGCTCGAGGACTTCATCGCCACCCACGACGTCGACAAGACGTGGGGCGCGGTCGACCGGGTGCTCGTCGCCGTAACCGCCCGTCCGGCGAGCACGAAGCTCGTCCGGCGCGGCTATCAGCTCGCCAATCGGCTCGGCGGCGACCTGTGGGTCATCCACGTGAAGCCCGCGGCCGTTCTTCTCGGGGGGGCGGAGCAGGCGGCCGTCGACGCATTGCGCGCACTCACGGGTGAGTTGCAGGGAGAGTTCGTCGAGCTCGGCGACGACGATGTGGCCGGCGGCATCATCGAGTTCGCACGCGCCCATCAGGCGACGTTCATCGTGCTCGGGCAGTCGGCCCGTGGACGCTGGGACGAGATCCTGCACGGCTCAATCGTGAACCGGATCATGCGTGAGACCCGCAACATCGACGTGGTGATCGTGGCCGAGGACCGCCGCTAGGCTTCCGGCGCGTCTACCTCCGCCATGTTGTACGGAACGTCGGTGACGATCATGCCCGGCTCGGCGAACAGCTGCGTCTTGAGGATCAGCGCCGTCTGGTCGTGCAGGATGTTGTCGGGCAGGTTCTCGGGCACGTACTCGGGGATGATCACCGTCACCACGTGGTCGCGAGTGGGCCTCGGTATGGCGCGGACGTAGTCCATGATCGGTGCGGTGATCTCGCGGTACGGCGAGTCGATGATGTTGAGCCGCGTGCCGAAGTCGGCCTCGCGCCACTTCTGCTGCATCTCATCGGCCTGACCGGAGATGTCGACGTAGACGGCCTCAAGCGTGTCCGCCCGCAGCGACTTCGCGTACTGAATCGCCCGCACGAGACGCCGGTCGATTGCGCTGACCAGCACGACCACGTGGTTCTGCATCCGGTTGTGCGTCTGCCAGTTGAGGTTGTCGAGGTCCTCCTCGCGAATCGCGAGCGCCGCTTTGACGCGCGCGTACTGACGCTGCACCCACAGGAAGTACGCGACGATGATCGGGATCAGGATGACGACGATCCATGCGCCGGTGCTGAACTTGGTGATCGCCACGATTGCCGTCACAAGCCCGGTCGAGATCGCACCGATGGTGTTGATGCTCAGTGAGAGGCGCCACCTCGGCTCGCGCAGCCGATAGTGGTGAACCACCATACCCGCCTGCGACAGCGTGAAGGACATGAACACGCCAATGGCGTAGAGCGGGATCAGCCGAGTCGTCTGCCCCCTGAATCCAATCAGCAGAGCGATAGCGGCTGCCGTGAGAAGGATGATTCCGTTGCTGAACACGAGACGGTAGCCACGATCCTTGAGTTGGTGCGGCAGGAAGTCGTCTTCCGCGATGAACGAGGACAGCCGCGGGAAGTCCGCGTAGGCCGTATTGGCTGCGAGAACCAGGATGAGGGCGACGCTCGCGGAGATGGCGTAGTAGAGCACGCCCGTCCCAAACATCGCGCGCGACAGCTGGCTGATGAGTGTCTCGGTCTCACTCGGCTCAACCCGCGCCAGCACGGCGAGGGCAGACACGCCAAGCATCAAGGTCACCAGGATGGCACCCATCCAAGCCATCGTGATCTGCGCGTTCTTGGCTTGCGGCGTCCTGAACAACTGCACGCCGTTGGTGATCGCCTCGACTCCGGTCATCGCCGAGCATCCCGACGAGAACGCCTTGAGCAGCAGGAACAGCGTCAGAGACTGCACGGCCTCTACGGGGTGCGTCGGAATCGGTACGGCGAAGGGGTCGCCTGTCGCGAATCGCCACAAGCCAACGGCGACCATGAAGCCGAGAAGGACAATGAACGCGTAGGTGGGCGGAGCGAACAGAGCACCGGACTCCTTGACGCCGCGCAGGTTCGCGATCGCGAGTAACACCACCAAGACAACCGCTATCTCGACCGTGTACGGCAGCAACTTCGGTGCGGCCGACGTGATTGCGGCCACAGCGGCGGAAACCGAAACGGCGACCGTGAGGATGTAGTCAACGAGCAGCGATGCGCCGGCAACAAGCCCGGGCCAGATTCCGAGGTTCTCTTTCGCGACGATGTAAGAGCCGCCGCCGCCGGGATACTCTCGGATGGTCTGCCTATACGACAACACCACGATCGCGAGTAGGGTGCAGATTGCGACCGCGATCGGCATCGTCAGGTGCAGCACCAGCGGACCCGCGAGCGCGAGCGTGAGCAGAATCTCCTGCGGGGCGTACGCGACCGACGACATGGCATCGCTTGAGAGCACCGCGAGCGCCGTGACCTTATTGAGCCGCTGATGTGCTGCTTCCCGGTTGTGCAGGGGATTTCCGAGCAGGATGCGCTTGAGTCCGGCCACTCACTGGCTCCTTGTCGCCGAAGGCTTCAGGAGAGTATCCGGCGCGTGGCGTTCTGTTCGCGTGAAGGCACGGGGGGCCGGTGTTAAGAAGCTGTGTAGGGCAGTCCCTGCGGCGAAATCGTATGATGTGCACCGTCAACGCGCGATGCCCAGCCGAGCAACGGTCGAGTGCAGAGGAAGTCCGCAGCCGATGTCTGATTCAGGTGCACACGAAACACCCCGCGACACAGACATGGATCTCGCCCAGCGCATCGCGTGGTACTGCCTGCTCGCTCTGGTCTTCCTCATCCCCGTCGTCATGGGGAATCTGAGCGCATTCGGCGTCTCAGAACCGCTCTTCTACGACATGTTCGACGGGCCGAAGTTGTTCGTGCTCCGCGCCCTGGCGTCGGTCGCTCTCGCCGCTTGGGCGTGGCACATCGCAACTAGGGGCGGAAAGATCCGGTTCACGCCGGTCGACGCGCTCATCGTCGCGTTCCTCGCGTGGGTCACGCTCTCCGCGCTGTTCTCGATTCACGTCCCGACGTCCATCCTCGGCAAGTACCGGCGCTACGAGGGGCTGCTGACCTTCGCGACGTACGCGGCGGTCTACTTCCTCACCCTCCAGTTCGCCGACCGCCCGTCTCGGATTCGGCGAATCGCGCAGGCGCTCTTCTGGGCAGGCGTCGTCGTATCCTCGCTTGCCGTACTGCAGTGGATGGGGGCCGACCCGACCACGTGGGGCCAGCTCACATTCGAGACGAACCGCGCCTTCGCGACGTACGGAAACCCCGACCTGCTCGCGGGCTTCCTGCTGTTTCCGCTGTTCGTGACGCTCGGGCTCGCACTGACCACCGAGTCGCCCTGGTGGCGAGGTGCGTACTGGGCCGGAGCGATCCTCAACTCACTCGCACTCATAGCGTCGTTCGTGCGCGGTGCCTGGATCGGTGCCGTCGTTGGTCTGATCCTGTTCGCAGTGCTCGTGTGGCGCCATCGTCCGCGTCTGGGGGTCGTTGACTGGACGTTCTCGGGCGCGGGAATCCTCGCCGTTGTCGTGGCGATTCTCAGCAGCCTCTCGAGCTCAAGTGAGGTCACCAACTTCGGCTCGCGTCTGAGCTCGATCGCCGAGACCAATACCGGCTCCGCCAAGACGAGATTCGAGATTTGGGACGCTGCTCTCGCCGCCATTCGGGAGCGGCCGGTGTTCGGCTACGGACCCGATACGTTCAGACTCATCTTCCCTCGGTTCAAGCCGGTTGAGTACGTGCGGGACGCGGGCTATCTGTCGGTCATCGACAACGCGCACAACTACCCGCTGCAGCTCGCGGCCGGAATCGGTTTGCCGGGTCTGGCCCTCCTGTACGGCGTGTTCGCCTGGGCTGCTGTCCGATCAGGACGAGTGCTGTTCAAGCGCAGTGAAGGCGGCGGCGCATTGCTGTTCGCCGGCTTCTGGGTCGCAGCCGCGGCCTACATCACTCACCTGATGTTCGGGCTGTCGGTCATCGGTTCGAGCGTCTTCCTATGGATCGCGATAGCCGTGGTCCTATCGCCTACCGCGCGCAGCAAGACAGTGCAGCCGCTTCGTGCCCTCGGCCAGGCCGTGGGTGCCGCGGCCGTTGTTGCCGCGCTGGTCGTGGTCGGCTACCAAGGGGTGCAGCTCTACGCCGACCACCTGTTCATCAGGACGCTCTACGTTGCCGGCCCGGAGCGCGCGGCCCTCGCGGAGCAAGCCGTCAAGCTGAGCCCCAACAACGACACCTACCTCTCCGAGATCGGGCTCATCCACTCCGACAACTTCTATGCGTTGGCGGATGCGGCTATGGCCGCCAAGCAGCAAGGCGACCCGGCAGCGCTGGAAGCCGCCCGGGCCAACGCCAAGCTCTCCTTCGATCTGGCAGAAGCGGCGATCAAGTCGGCAATCGCGTTCACCCCCCAGGAGTACGACAACTACGTCTTCCTGGCCGGGCTCTACTCAACAGCCGGCGATGCTCTCGGCTCAGCCGACTACTACCGCAAGACCATCGAGATCTCTGAGCGCGGACTCGAACTCGCCCCCAACGGCCCCGGACTGATCTTCCAGATCGGTTACGCCATGAACAGGTTAGGCGACTCCAAGGGAGCCATCGAACGCTTGAATCGAGCGAGGGCGATGGATCCCGCGTACGTCGAGCCGGGAATCGCCCTGGCGGATCTCTATCACGAGCGTAAGCAGGACGATCTCGCGCTCTCCGTCCTGCGTGAAATCGACGCCGTGAGCCCCGACAGGCCCGATGTCACCTCGCGTATGCAGGCGCTCGAGGCAGCCCTCGCTCAGTAAGGCGTGTGGGGCCGTCTTAGCCGAAGCGCAATACCCGCGCTACAATGCCTCTCGCGCCCTCGTAGCTCAGGGGATAGAGCACAGGTTTCCTAAACCTGGTGTCGCAGGTTCGAATCCTGCCGGGGGCACCACCGATAACAGCAGGTCAGTGGGCATGGACGACGCTCACTGGCCTGTCTTGTCTTTCGAGTCGCTATTCTCTGCTACTGATTTGCTACTGAGGACGGCGCCTGAGAACGACGCTTCAAGACCCCCACTGCGCCAGTGGTGCGCGTGACTTCCCATCGCTGTACCAACGAAGGATCGCCGCGAGGCCCCTTTTCCCATGAGGCAGTGCAGGTCGTTGATAGTGCCCCATGCTAGGCACAAGGAAAAGAGGCACCCGGAGGCACCTCTTCACCTGCACGATTTGACTGTTGGGCTACCTGGTTAGGGAAATCTCGCCTGTCTCCGTGCCGAACAAACCAGTCTGAACCTGGAGCTTGAAGTCCTCAGGCTTCGCCCCGGGTGCTACTGCGAAGAGAACCTTGCCCTTCTTGGAGAGGTTCGGATTGATCTTCGCAAGGAAGAAGTTCTCGTTCCCCTCTACATACATAAGACCGTCGCTGTCCGTCTCATATTCCGCGCCGTCTTTGCCAATCAACTTGAAGAATGAACTGTCAATCGTGACGGCTTCCTTGGACTCGTTCTTCACACTGGCCGTGACGAGAATCCAGTTCCCGCTCTTGTTGCCCAGTATGCTCTTCAACTTCTTGGTTGCTTTTGCGTCGGTCGCCTTGAACACGAGATCGCCAACCTTGAGTGCTGTGCCGACCTTTGCAGCCGTCGCAGCCTCGGGTGCGGCCTCGGGCTCGGCGGCAGGCTCGGCCTCGGGCTCGGCGGCAGGCTCGGCGGCAGGGGACTCCGCAACTGGCGCGCTAGGTTCAGCCGCAGTATCCGTGTTGCCGCCACCGCCACCCATTGCGCTGACTAGGCCCCCGAGAATAAGCAGCCCAGCAACCCAGACCCACCACTTCTTGTAGAGCGGCTTCTTCTCCTTAGGAGCCTGACCTGCAGGTGATGCGACCGCGGCAGCCGCTGCAGGGGTGGCTACGCCCTCTGCTTCATACACACCCGAAATGCAGTTGCTAGGGTGACCCGCCTTGGAGCATTCGCCTGACTCCGTCAAGACAACATTCTCGTTGCACACCGAACAGAATCCCGCCTTTGCCATGTGACCCTCCTCTTTTCGCGTGCTGCTCAAGTCATGAGTAGCATGAGAGCCGTAGCATCTAGTACGGCCCCGTTCCCCAACCTCAGTCACCCCAGAATACGGCAAGCAACTGACATGCAGCCCCCGCATGCTCATAGTCAATGTACATGAACACACTACGCAGTGCGGCGGCCGTCCAAGACGATGTCTCTTGCGAGAGGCCGTTTGCCGTCTCGGTGCGGAGCGGGGTCCTGCTACTGAAATGCTACTGAATCAAGGCAATCTGCCAGAAACCAACAGCACCCGCTAATCCGGCCCTACCCCATCGCGCAGAGCACGACCGCTACCAGCGCCATCACGACGCCCACGCGCTGGATACCGCGCAGGTGCTCGTGCAAGACCACGCGCGCGAGCAACACCGTGACCACCGGGTAGAGCGCGCCCACCACCGCGGCGAGTGCGAGCGGCCCAATCCGCAGCGCGATGACCTGGCTCACGTTCGCGGCGGCGTCGAACACGCCGGTTGCGAGCGTCACCGCGAGCGCCTCACGCACCGGCACGAGCCGCCGCATCCGCGCCCATGTGAGCACGAGCATCACGGTGATCGTGGTGGAGCGCGCGAGGATGAGCGGCGCGAAGCTCGTGGACGCCGGAGTCTGCGAGAAGCACACGACCGAGATCCCGAAGCCGATACCCGCCGCCATCGCGAACCACAGCGCCGTCTTCGCCGAGCCGCTCGCGACCGCGGCCTCCTCGGACTCCGAGAACATGCTCACGATCACCACGGCGACGATCGCGAGCGCCATGCCGAGCAACCCGAGCGGTCCGATCCGCGTGCCTCGGATCAGGCCGACCGCGGCCGGAAGCGCACCGGTGAGCGCGGCGGCGACAGGCGCGACCACACTCATGCGCCCTGTCGCGAGGCCCGAGTACAGCGCGAGCACGCCGCCTCCGCCGAACACTCCCGCGCCGAGTCCCCACAGGATGCGTGGGTCGGTCCACGACGCCGGCGGCATGAACACGGTCACAGCAGCGACCGCTGCCAGACCCACCACCTGTGCCGCGAATGTGACGACGAGCGGTGAATCCTTCCGCGAGCCGAACCCGCCCAGAAAGTCGGCCACGCCGTAGAGGGCGGCTGACAGCGCGGCTATCGGGGCGGTGAGCATGCGGGTACCCGTTTCATGAGGCGGGCGACCGATGTCGGCCCGGCCTCTCTATTGGTCTGTATCGTCGACGGCGGTCGGCCCACCGCTTCCAGCGAGGCTAGTTGCCCGTATATCCCAGCGCCGTAAGTGCTTGCGCACGCAGCGTGTCCGCCTTGGTCCCAACCTCCGTGACAGCCGCTTCCATCTTCGCGAGGCGATTCTCGGCCCAGTTCGGATCCTTCACGATTGCCGGCTCGCCGACCTTCTCGGCGTCGTTGCCGTACTTGTTCATCTTCTTGATGTCCGCGTTGTACGCGCTATAGCGGTGACCGGAGCCTTCGGACGCCATGCGCACAACGACATCAGCCTGCTTCTTGCGCAGGTCGCAGTACTTGGCAGCCTTATCGAGGCCGGCCGACTTGTCGAGCTTATGCGCGTCGCGGAACAGCAGAGCCGCGCGAACGTAATGCGCCTGCGCTGACTGCGCCTTCGAGCGCATCTTCGAGTACTGGTTCTTGTTGCCGGCAGAGATCGCGGCGCTCAGATCCGAGTTGCCGCCTCCTGCCTCCTTGCCGCCCTGTGTGGCCTTCTGCAGCATGCCGTTGGCGGTGTCGACGTAGGCGACCATCTCCTCGAGCGCGTCGAGTGTAGCGGTGGCGGCCTCAAGCGCCGCGAGATAGTCGGTCTTGCCCTGCGAGTCGTCCCACGCCTCGGCAATCGCCCGTGCCGAGGCGATCTCGTCGCGCGCGGTGCGCAGGGAGTTGCCCGTGCTGTCGACGACGGCACGAATCTCAGCGCTTGAAGCGTCACCCTTGCTGAGCTCATCGAGCGACACCGTCGCCGACTCCACCGCGCTGACCGCTGCGGTGAAGTGCTGCTCGGCCTGTGAGATCGAATCGGTGTCCGAGCCGCCACTGAACAGCGAGAACGCAATGGCTCCGCACGCGAACAGACCGCACAGCACCACAATCGCAATCACGACCGCGATGATGCCGCCCTTGCCCTTCTTGGGGGGCGGTGCCTGCGGCGGGCCACCGTACGCAGGCTGCTGCCCGTATGCGGGCGGCTGCTGCGGGGGTGCTGCTGGCTGCTGGTACGTCGGCTGACCGTACGCCGGTGGCTGCTGCGGGGGTGGCGGAGCCGCGGGCTGACCCGGGAACGTCCCGGGAGGTGGCGGTGGCGGCGCTGCGGCACCGGGATTCTGCGGCGGGTAGCCGCCCTGCTGCGGGTCGAACCCTTGGTCGCTCATCCGAAACCCTCCCGAGGTGCCGTTCGCTTCGAGCTCGGCATCATATGTGCCGGACCCGTTTGGCCGATGCTACCATCTGCTTCTGCTTGGAACGTACCCAGCCAAGCCCAACACGACTCGATTCTCGGGGAACGGTGGTTTCGATGGCGGTCGCAGGTTTCTGTCGCGTGTGCAACCAGTACGTCTGGCTCAACGACCAGTGGGGCTGTGTGAACGGTCACCCATGGAGCGAGATCAGCAACTGGTATGACCCGCAGACCGGTGTGCCGGTCACGCCGTACTGGCTCCAGCCTGCGGCTCCTGCGCCGGTCGCCCCCGCTGCCGCGCCCGCTCCCGCGCCCGCTCCCGTGCCGGTCGCCACGCCTGCTCCTGCGCCGGTCGCCCCCGCACCCGCTCCCGTGCCGGTCGCCGCGCCCGCTCCCGCCGCCGCGCCGAGCGACCGCCTCACCCTGCTCGCCGATGTACTCGCCGCAGTCTCGGCGTACCCCGGCTACACCGTCGCGTACGGCACCGACACCGACGTCGTCATCGACAACAAGATCGCCGACGCGAACTGGGGAGCCGGCACCAAGAAGGTCGACTACGAGGCGGTCATGAAGGCCGTCGAGCCCGAGCTGACCGTCTACTTCTGGGAGATCCTCAAAGAGAAGGGCGCCGGCATCAGCTTCGGAGGTTTCGAGGCCGAGACCTACTCGACCTTCGGGACGACCCGCTCGGGCACGACCAAGGAGATCGTGATCGGCCCCGGTGGCACCGAGGTCAACTACTCGTGGGACTACGCAGCAACGCGCAACATCGTCGAAGACGTGGTCCGCCGTCATGGCTGGCAGATGAAGGTCGTCCTGCAGAAGAAGTCCGCGCAGTGGCTCTGACGCGCTAGCTACAGCCTGCCCACGTTCACCCCGAGCACCGCGACCGCATCGGCGATCGTGTTCTCCCCCGCCGCATCCGCACACGAGAGCGCGAGCTGAGCGCACGCCGCAGCATCCGATGCCGCATCGTGGTGCATCAGCCGGATGTCACAGTGGTCGCACATGACGTCGAGCGTGTGCCGCCGAAGCTCGGGAAACGCCTTGCGCGCGAGCGACACGGTGCACACGTACTCGTAGGACGGCGCCGGCAACTCGAAGCTCGCGATCAGTGCGCGCAACACCCTGATGTCGAATGGCGCATTGTGCGCGAGTAACGGCCCCTCGGCGAGCAGTGGAGCGACCTCCCACCACACCTCGGCGAAGTCTGGCGCGAGCGCGGTGTCCTCGGCGGTGAGCCCGTGGATGAGCGAGTTGCGGTACTCGTACTCGTTGAAGGGCGGCTGGATGAGCCACGACTCGGTGCGCTCGACGCGGCCATCCCGAACGATCGCGAGTCCCAACGCGCACGCGCTGTTCGCCTCACGGGTGGCGGTCTCGAAGTCGATGGCGACCCAAGTATCGGGTGCGGGGGTTCTCGGCGAAGTCATTGGGACAGTGTACGCCGCGGCAACCTGGGCTACAGGCCCAGTGACAGCTGTAGCGCCGTGTCCACACGCGACATCGTCGCAGGGTCCAGCGAGGCTATCGCCGCACCGATGAGACGATCCTGTGCGACGGTGAGCATCTGGCCGCACCGCACAACGCTCGGCTTGCCGAACAACTCGTCGGGGAGTCGGACCTCTGTGGGGTAGTCCTTCCGAGCGATCCTGGTCGTCATCGCAACCACGATGGTGTTGGGTGAATACCGGTTGCCGACGTCGTTCTGTACCACCAGCACGGGCCGACGACCGGCTTGCACCGAACTCTTCGCCGGGCCGAAATCAACCCAGTAGACCTGCCCGCGCCGCACTCCCCGATCGGTGCCGGGCGTCACCATTCGGGCCAGCCCTCCTGCGCCGTAGCCCATGCGCTCGCAGCGAACTCGCGATCCTCTGCAGCGCGCTCGGCATAGCCCTCGGCCATCAGGCGCTCGACATCGCGCTGCTTCAGGCACTCGAGCGCCTCGAGTATCACCTCCGTCTTCGTCGACCCCGCGGCTGCAGCACGCTCGGCGACGAATAGGTGCGCCCACTGGGGCAGGCGGAACTGCGCGGGCTGCGTCTTGCTCGAGTAGGTAGTCATGAGTCACGATCCTTCTTGGACTTGCAATACATACTGCAATACTATTCGCACTACATACTGCGGGCAAGAGCGCCATCCCACCACCTGCGGCACGGACGAACTTGCACCGCTCGGTGTATCCACTTCTTGGCCGCCTACCCACTACAATGGCGAGCGAAGCTGGGTCGCCCTGCCAGGCGGCCCGGTCACCGTCATGAAGGGGGCAGTGTGGCAGTCCGCAAAGACGCTACGGTCAAACTCATGGTGAGCTCGTCGATCTTCTGGCTGGTGGTGGCCATCACGCTCGGGCTGCTGCAGGCGATCGAGTTCATCGCACCGGACTCCTTCCGGGGCATCGCGTGGCTCGTGTTCCCGAGACTGCGCCAGGCACACGTCAACGGGCTGGCCTTCGGCTGGCTGTCGATGGCGATGGTTGCCGGCTGGTACTTCGTGGTGCCGCGCCTGACCAAGACCGAGATCCACTCCGAGACGCTCGGCGTCATCATCGCGTGGGCGTGGAACATCGCGCTGGCCGTGGGCGTCGTGGGGCTGACGCTCGGCTGGACGCAGGCGCGTGAGTACGCGGAGCTCGCCTGGCCGGTCGACATCGCGATCATGCTCGTGCTGATCGGGAGTGCGTACAACTTCTTCCGGACGATCATGGCGCGCAAGGAACCCGAGCTCTACGTGACCCTGTGGTACATCATGGGCACGCTGCTGTGGTTCCCCATCGTCTACGCGATCGGCAACGTGATCTGGGCGCCACCGACCGGCTCGCTTGTCGGCCTCAACGACGCGATCTGGAACTGGTTCTACGGCCACAACGTCTTGGGCCTGTGGTTCACGACCGGCACGGCCGGGCTCATCTACTACATCGTCCCTCGCGAGACCAAGCGTCCCATCTACGGCTACACGCTCGCGCTCATCGCGTTTTGGGGCATCGCGTTCTTCTACACCGCAGTCGGCACCCACCACATCCTCGGCGCGCCGGTTCCCGAGTGGCTCAAGACCATCTCGGTCATCTGCTCGCTCGGGCTGCTCATCCCGGTGAGTGCGTTCGTCGTGAACATGCTCATGACGATGCGCGGATCGTGGAAGGTCGCCTACGTCTCGATACCGCTGCGCTTCGTGATCACGGGCGTGATCAGCTACCTGCTCACGAGCATCCAGGGCTCGTTCCAGGCCCTGCGCGGATTCAACCAGTTCATCCACTTCACCAACTGGCCGGTCGCGCACGCGCACCTCGCGCTACTCGGCTTCGTCGCCTTCTCCATGTGGGGGATGGTGTATTACATGGTCCCGAGGCTCTATGGCGTGCCGCTGCATTCCGAGCGACTCGCGTGGACACACTGGTGGCTGACAACGGTCGGCTTCGCGGGCTTCTTCCTCGTGCTCACCGCCGCGGGCCTCGTGCAGGCCTCGGGCTTCGCGACCGGCATCCCGATCATCAAGATCCTGCCCGGCATCCACTCGCTGTGGGTCGGACGCGCCGCGACCGGGACCGTGATCATCACCGCTCAGTACCTGTTCGCGTACAACATCTGGCGAACGATGCTCGATGCACGAAAGGCCCCTGCCGATAACCCCGCGACCGCCGACGCCGCGCCCGCCGCGGCCGGTGCCTGAGAGGAGACGCGACCCATGAAGATGTCGCCGCGCCTCATCATCATCGGCGGACTCGCCGTGGTCATGACAGTCGTCGCATTCGTCGTGTTCTTGCCGGCCGTGGTCTTCAAGCCACAGCCCAAGATCGAGACACAGCCGCTCACCGCACTCGAGCAGCAGGGCCGGGACCTGTACGTGAGTAACGGCTGCATGTACTGCCACAGCCAGTTCACGCGTCCCGGTGACGTGACCCCTTCTCGGCCGAGCGAAGCCGGGCAGTTCGCCTACGACAAGCCGCACCAGCTCGGCACGCTTCGCACCGGTCCCGACCTGGCCAACATCGGCCTGAAGCGGGGCGACCAGTGGGAGATCGACCACCTCAAGGATCCGCGCTCACTCATGCCGGACTCGATCATGCCCAACTTCAACTACCTCTCCGACCAGCAGTTGGCGGCCATCACGGCCTACCTCAACACGCTGGGTAACGACCGCAACGCCAGCACCGACCTCATGATCCCGACCAAGTACCTCACCCCGGCGTTCTCGGCGAACAAGTTCGATCTGAGCGAGGAGAACTTCGCCAAGGGCCGTGAGATCTACTCCAAGAAGTGCCTCACCTGCCACGGGTGCTCGGGCTCGGGCGATGGCCCGTACTCGATGATCAACAACGCCCGGCCGGAGAACCTGCGCGGGCCCGAGTTCAAGAACATCCCGGTCAACTTCCTGTTCTGGCGCGTCAGCGAAGGCGTGCCCGGCACGGTCATGCCGGTGTGGCACCAGTCACTGTCCGAGGACGACCGTTGGCTCGCCGTCCTGTTCATCCAGAAGGCGTTTATGGACATGACGCCCGCGTTCAACGACGAGGGCGACATCCCCGAGAAGTACAAGACCGCGACGTTGCCCGAGCCCACCGTCGAGAACATCGACGCGGGCAAGGCGCTGTTCGTGGGCAACTGCGCGTTCTGCCACGGGTACGCCGGCAACGGCAACGGCCCCGATGCCGCGGGCCTCATCCCCGCGCCGCCGAGCTTCGATGACACGGCGACCTACGTCGACTGGACCGACGGGGACTACATCTGGCGCGTCACCGACTCGATCCCCATGCGCGCGATGCCGGCGTGGCACACGTGGTTCAGCGCCGAACAGCTCGCTCTCGTCTCGGGATACGTGAAGGACATGCTGATCTTCCCCGATCCCAAGAACGAGCCGGTCGATCCCGAGAAGCCCGCAGCGGCCGACGCGCAGTACGTGATGCCGGCCGATACCGATGTCATGCGCGGTCGTACGGTCTACCTGCAGCGCTGCTGGATGTGCCACGGCGACGCCGGTCAGGGCGAGGGCCCCGACGGTACGCGCCTGGCGCCAGCTCCGGCCAACTTCACGGATCCGGCGCTCAAGGAACTGCCGGACTCCGACTGGTACTGGCGCGTGTCCCACGGCATCGGCAACGCCGCGATGCCGCAGTGGCAGCTCCTGCTCTCCGAGGAGGACCGCTGGGCGGCGATCAAGTACGTCAAGGCGACGTTCGTGAAGCCCAGTGAGCCGACCGACGTCAGCGACGAGGTCCCGGCCGCGTACATGGCCGTCGATCCCGCCCCGCTGGCTCCGACGCCGGACATGATGGCGCTGGGCGAGGAGCGCTACAACACCCTGTGCGCGAACTGCCACGGCGCGAAGGCACTGGGCGACGGCGTATTCGGCTCCGTGCTCATGCCGACGCCCGCGAACCTGACCGAGGACCCCGCCAAGACCGCCGGCGTGGACTTCTGGTACTGGCGTATCGACGCCGGCGTGGTGGGCACCGATCCGGGCCCGGGCGCAGCGACCGATCCCAAGAGCTCGGCTGGCACGGGGGCGACCCTGATGCACCCGACCGCCATGCCCGCATGGCGCAACATCCTCACCGAGCAGGAGAAGTGGGCGATTCTCTTCTACGCGATGAACCTCACCAAGGCCAAGGACGCGCCGGCTCCGGTGCCCGCGGGAGGTGGCAAGTGATGGATCTCTCCGTCTACCTGGTCACCGCCGTGATCACCACGTTCACCGTAGGCGCCGCCGTCGCGTTGTGGCTGTCGATCGTGGGCGGTCACTGGAGCAATCTGGAGGCTGCGTCGCGAGTAGTACTCGACAACGACGAACCCATGCCGACCCGGACCGAGGAGGCACTCTGATGCCCGCAAGCCAGCAGATAGCAGCCGTGTCCTGGGGACTCGCTGTCGGCATCGCTCTCATCGCAATCGTTTGGGCGACGGTCAAGGGCGGCTGGTTCCGCCAGCCGCTCAAGGGCGACCCACGATCCGAGGATTCGCTGCCCGAGCCCATCGAGCCGGTCCACGACTTCCCGGATGGGATCTCTGAGGCGCACGGCCCCGTGCCGCTCATCGTGCGAATCGTCATCGTCAGTTTCGTGCTGTGGACGATCGCCTACGTGGTGATGTTCGTACAGCGCGGTTACACGTTCAGCTAGGAGCTCCGATCCGAAAGGCGAACTGACCGATGGACATGGGTCACGTGCAGATGTCGATGGCGGGGCTGTCCTCGCTGTCGTTGTGGGGGGCGTTCCTGCTCGGCCTCACGGGCGGGTTTGGGCACTGCCTGGCGATGTGCGGTCCGTTCGTGGCCGCAGCGAGCGTGGCCGATGGGGCGGCCGCGCTCGCTGTGACCACCGACGGCACAGGCAGCGCCTGCTCCACGAGCGGCCGTGTCATCGGCGGACTGAAGCGCAGCGGCGTCTTCCAGCTCGCGTATCACCTGGGGCGTCTCGGGACGTATGCGCTGATCGGCCTGCTGCTTGGGCTGCTCGGCGAGGCGGGTGCGCTTGTGACGCTCGGCGGACCGTTCTCGCCCACGGCCGTGACGCAGTGGCTCAAGGTGGCCGCGGGCGTGACGCTGCTGGCGATGGGTGCGTTGATGGCGGTGGCGTGGATGCGTGGCCGCCGAGCGGGTCTCGTCGAGCCGACCGCATGGCTCACCGGCCTGCCGTGGTTCGGCCGTGCGGTGTCGAAGCTGTCGAAGGCCGGCGGATGGGCGGCGCTGCCGCTCGGCGCGCTCATGGGCCTGCTGCCCTGCGCGCCGCTCGTACCGGTTGAGATCGCGGCGCTGGCTTCCGGCGCTCCGCTGTTCGGAATGCTCACGATGCTCGCGTTTGGACTGGGAACCGTGCCCGCGCTCGCCGGATTTGGAGCAGCGACCGGGTTGCTCGGCGCTTCGGCCCGCGGCTGGTTCGCGCCGGCGGCGGCGTTCTCGGTCGTGGTGCTGGGTGGCGTGACGCTCTACCAGGGGCTCGCTGTCGCCGGCGCTCTCTAGGCCCGGCGAATCGTGACGCCTGCCGAGTCGACCGCCTGCGACCTGTGCGGGCTACCTGTCCTTGGGCGGCCGGTGCGAGACCGCGAACACGACTTCTGCTGCGAGGGCTGCCGGCGTGTGTGGACGAGCGCCGAGGATGCCGGCATTTCCGAGCTGCTCGCCCCCGCCGAGACACGCTCCCGTCGCGCCCGAGCCGGCGCTGACGCCGGTGCACGCAAGGCCGCGGCGGCGGCGGCATCCGGTGCTCGCCGAGAGACCCTGCGCATCGAGGGCATGTGGTGCGCATCGTGCGGGCTCGTGCTCGAAGACGCGCTCATGGCGCTTCCGGGCGTGCTCGACGCCGAGGCCAGCTACGCCGCGTCGCTGCTTCGCGTGACCTGGGACCCGGAGCAGACCGCACTCGAGGATATGCTCGCGCGGGTGACGCTGCTGGGATACCGTGCCGCGCCCGCACGCGACGTCGCGACCGGCCACGGTGACACCGAGGAACTGTTCTTGCGCTGGTTCGTCTCCGCGGCGATCGGCATGTGGGTCATGTGGCCGACGTACTTCGTGCTCTGGCCGGCGTTCGCGCGTGGCGAGTACGCCAGCGTGGCGGCGTACGACGCGTTCACGGGCGCGCTGTCGCTGCTGGTGCTCGTATACGGCGGCTGGCCGTTCCTCACGGGCGCGTGGCGTGCGGCGCGCGTGCGGCGCGCGACGATGGACACGCTTGTGGTGCTGGGCACCTGGACGGCGTGGGTGTACAGCGCGTGGGCAGCGGCCACCGCCAGCGGGTCGACGTACTTCGAGTCAGCCGCCATGATCGTGACCATCGTGCTGATCGGCCGTTGGCTCGAGTCGTTCGGCCGCCGGGACACCGCCTCAGCGCTCGCACGGCTTGCGGAGTCGGCCGAGGAGAGCGCGTGGGTGGTGCGGCAGGGTAGCCAGGCGAGCGATGGCGCAGACGACGCCGAGCGCGTGCCGGTCGCCGAGCTCGCCGAGGGCGCCACGGTGCTCGTGCGTGCCGGTGAGCGAGTGCCGGCGGACGGCGTGGTGCTGCAGCGCCTCGCGCGGGCAAGCGAGCTGGTGCAGGGTGGCCAGCCGGTGCTGGTGATGGGCGACACGGACGAGGGCTGGATCGTGCGCGCCGCGCTCGCCGACCGTGACGCCGTGCGCGTGAACGTGGGCGACACGGCGAAGGTGGCCTTCGATGCCTTCCCGGAGCGCAGGTTCGACGGGCGCGTGACGCGCGTCGGCTCGAGCGCGGATCCCTATACCGGAACCGTCG
>JAAXWY010000045.1 GCA_013334745.1 Coriobacteriia bacterium | reverse complement strand
ACCGGCGAAGGAGGTCGATGCCGGGCCCTGGAGCCATGCGGACTGTGAGCCCGCGGCAGCCCGTGTGTCGTCGTACTCACGGTGCAGCGTGGTGCCCACGTTGATCCACGGCGGGGTGGTAAGTGCAGCGCCGTCGGTGCCACTCTCGAAGCCGGCGTCGACGAGCGTGCCGTCGGCGGCCAGCGCGGGCAGCGCGAACGCGAGGACGAGTGCGAGTGTCAGCAGCAGCGCGAGAAGCGCGCGGCGTGTTCGATACCCCCAAGCTCCATCAGGACGTGACGACGCGGACACGGCATACGTGTTCCCGATCACAAGAGCCTCCAAGTTGAGCGCGACCCCCCCGGGTGCGTAGTGCCTTATGCAAGCAAGATGTTGTTGAGTTGGGTACGGATGGACAGCGGGGTTAATGTTCATAAACCCACGCGTGAGCCAGTCTCGGGATTAGCACGGCACCCGTCAATAGCTGTCGGTCGCGAATTCGGCAGACGGGGCAACTATTCGGTGCGACGGGCCATCCGGTACCCCCTACAGTGATTGCCGTCACCAAGTCCCGCTGACCCGTCCCGGCCTGACAGCCCCCACACGCGCACCACACGAAGGGCCGCTGCGATTGCTCACAGCGGCCCTAACTCACTCAATGCGCCTGTTGACCTACAGGTAGGTGTAGAGCTTCCCGTAAGGACGGTGACTCACAGGAACCAGCTTGGTGAAGGGCTCCGAGAGAACCTCCTCGAGATTCATGCCCAGACACTCACAATAGTCGGCGAGCACGGGCTTGATGTCTGCGAGATCAGCCTCATCGGCCGTGAACACGCCGACCTCCTTGCCGCACTGCCACGGCTCGACCTCTCCGCGTACATATATGGCTCCACCGTGCATACCGGTGCCGAGGTAGCCGCCGACGAGCGGACCCTCGAGACGGGAGTTCATACCGAGCAGGATCAGCAGACCGCCGGCCATGTACTCACCGAAGAAGTCGCGGGCCTTGCCGCCGCACACCATGATCGGACGAAGGTCCTCGTAGGCCTTCATGTGAATGCCCACGCGGTAGCCGACGTCGCCCTTGATGAACACGCGACCGCCGCGCATGCCGTAACCAAGCACGTCACCTGCGTCACCGTGAATGATGACCTTGCCGGCGTTCATCGTATTGCCGACACCGTCCTGTGCGTTGCCGAACACCTCGAGCGTCGGGCCGTCCATGAGCATCGCCATGTCCTGACCCGGAGTTCCGTTGACTGTGATGGTGATGTCGGCGCCCTTGATGCCGGTGCCGATGTAGCGCTGCCCGTTGACATTGTTCAGCACGATGCTCTTCGCCCCATCAGCGATGGCCGCGCGAATCGCCTCGTTCACATACTTGTAGTACACGCTCTGCGCGTCGATGGTGACCGTCTCGCCCTCGCGGGTGAGCGTCGGCACCGTCTGGATGTAGCCCTCGATCGGGCCCGTGGTTGTCGTTGTCATATCCCTCTCCCCTACAGCCCGGCCGGCTTGACGCCGAGAATCTCGCAAGTCTGTGCATCGAGACCGACCGCGCGCAGACGCTCACGGCTACCTCGAAGCGACTCGACGGCGTTGACGCCGAGTGCGCCGAGAATCTCTTGCAGCTCGTGACTCCATGCGTGAACGAGGTTGGTCAGCCGCTCAGCACCCCACTCAGGATCGACGCGGCGAGTAAGCTCCGCCTTCTGGGTGGTCAGACCCCAGCTGCAGCAGCCGGTGTGACAGCCCTGACACAGGTGGCAGCCGAGCGCCATGAGCGACGCCGAGCCGATGGCGACGACGTCGGCACCCAGCGCGATCGCCTTGGCCATATCGGCCGACGAACGAATCGAGCCGGCTGCAATGATCGACGCCTGGTTGCGGATGCCCTCGTCGCGCAGACGCTGGTCGACGACCGCGATCGCGATCTCAAGCGGGATACCGATGTGGTCGCGGATGATGGCCGGAGCCGCGCCGGTGCCGCCCTTGAAGCCGTCGAGGTAGACGTAGTCCGCACCCGCACGCACGATGCCCGATGCGATCGCGCCGACGTTGTGCACGGCCGCGATCTTGACGCCGACCGGCTTGTAGCCCGACGCCTCCTTGAGCGAGTAGATGAGCTGGCGCAGATCCTCGATCGAGTAGATATCGTGATGCGGCGCGGGCGAGATCGCGTCAGACCCCTGCGGGATCATGCGAGTCGTCGAAACTTCCTTGTTGATCTTCTCGCCCGGGAGGTGACCGCCGATACCAGGCTTGGCGCCCTGACCGACCTTGATCTCGATCGCGGCACCACGCTGCAGGTACTCCGGGTTCACGCCGAAACGCCCCGAGGCGACCTGGACGATGACATTGTCCTGGTAGGGGTACAGATCGGCGTGCAGTCCACCTTCACCGGTGTTCATCAGGATGCCGAGACGCTCAGCCGCCATCGCAAGCGACTTGTGCACGTTGAGCGAGACCGAACCGTAGCTCATCGGCGAGAAGATGATCGGGGCGTCGAGCTTGACGTTCTTCGCGATGCCCGCGCCTTCCTTCAGGCGATAGCCGCCCTTGCCGTCGGATTCGACTTCGACGCTGTCGGGCTTGCGGCCCAAGTAGGTGCGAAGCTCCATGGGCTCACGAAGCGGGTCGATGGACGGGTTCGTGACCTGACACGCGTCGAGCACGAGGTGATCGAAGACGCTTTGGTAGAACTTGTCGTTGCCCATGCCCGTGAGCATGACGCCGCCGGACTCGGCCTGGCGCCACACGTTCTTGCGCTGCTCGGCGGACCAGTTGGCGTTGTCGCGCAGGGCGAGGTCGTTCTTCTTGATCTTGATGCAATGCGCCGGGCAGTAGGTCACGCAGCGGTGGCATGCGCGGCACTTCGTATCGTCCGGGAACGGGCGCTCGTTGAACGAGTACACGCCCCAGCCGCACTGCTGCACGCACCGGCCGCACTTGTGGCACTTGTCGTAGTCGATCTCGACAAGGAATTCCGGCTGGATGAGGGTCGTCGGCATCGGTTATCCCACCTCGACAATCTCGCAGGCGTCGGCGACGCCGGTCACGGCACAACTGACTTCGCCCGGCGACAAGTGCAGGTCGCCGTGGATCGGCCACTCCATACCCTTGACGCGCGCGATGACCGGCTCGCCGGCCTTGGGCGCCCATACAGCGTCCGGCGCGTCGAGCACCTCGCGCATAGCACTCTCTTCCGAGGCGACCATGATGCGCGTGCCCTGGCGGGCGGCGACAAGCGGGCGCAGCTTGATGCGGTCGTTGAGCGCGACCATGCCGCCGTTGAAGCCAAGCACGATCGCGAACGGCCCGTTGAGCATCGCGGGGCCGTAGACCGCGCGCAGCGAGCGCATCAGCGCGGCCTCCTCGGGTTCCATGCGATCGATCTCACTCCACAGCGGGCTCGCAAGCGCCTTGCAGGCGAGCTCGAGCGGCAGCTTGTGGCGTCGCAGTAGCAGGTCGAAGAGGTACGCCGCGACTTCGGTGTCCGTTCCGAGCGTGCACTTGTACCCGAACGCCTCGAGGTAGCGGCTGTTGATGCCGTAGCTCGAGATCTCGCCGTTGTGCACGATCGACCAGTCGAGCAGCGTGAACGGATGCGCGCCGCCCCACCAGCCCGGCGTGTTGGTCGGGAATCGATTGTGGCCGGTCCACGTGTGGCCCTCGTACTCCTCGAGAAGGTAGTAGTGGCCGATCTCCTCGGGGAAGCCAACGCCCTTGAAGGCGCCCATGTTCTTGCCGCTCGATGCGACGAAGGCACCGTCGATGGTGGAGTTGATGAGCATGACCGTGTGCACGATGTAGTCGTCCGCACTCATCTCGGAGTTCTCGAGCTTGTGCGGGTCGGGCTGCAGGAAGTAGCGCCAGAGCACCGGCGCGTCCGAGATGCCCTTGACCGCGCGGGTGGGCATGGGCTCGGCGAGGTCGACGACGAAGTAGCGGTCGAAGACGGCCTCGGCCTCTTCCTTGGCCTTCACATCGTGAAACATCATGTGGAAGCAGTAGTGATCGGGGAACTCGGGGTAGATGCCGTAGCCGGCGAAGCCGCCGCCGAGGCCGTTGCCGCGGTCGCGCTGAACGGCCATGGCCTTGATGGCCTCCACCCCGGACATGAGGGTGCCGGACTCATCGCAGATGCCCATGAGTCCGCATCCGCCGTGGATCTTGTAGGAAGCCTCCTCGGCGTAGCGCGGACGCTCGCCGAACAGACCGAGATCGTCGGTAAGGCCCGTCTGCGGCCTCGTCGTTGGCATGCGGTCGAGAAGCGGTTCGTACGTCATCTAGTCCTCACTCCCCTTGCTGTCATCACTTTCAGCCATGATTCGCACCATGACGTCGCCGCCGTCGTCCGGCAGCGGATCGAGACCGAGCTTCTTGCGGGCCGACATCTTCGGCTTGCCGAGCGTGCCCGTCTCCATGAAGGTCTTGTAGCCCGCCGGTACCGCCTCGGGGCCGTAGCCCTCGCGCAGTGCGATCACCTTGAGCTTGCGGAACGTCTCGGCCATGCCGATCTCGGAGTGGCACAACTCGAGACACGTGAAGCACTCGATGCACTTCCAGATGCTCTCGTCCTTGATGACCTCATCGATCTTGCCGTCGACAAGGTCACGGATGATGTCGTTTGGCTGGAACGTGGGGTCGATCTTGCACACCGGGCAGTCGTCTTTGCAGGCTCGGCAGTTGTCGCACTTGTTGAGCAGCGCGACGTCGAAGTCGAGCGCGAGGTGTGTCTTGTCGGCCTGACGCGCCGCCCACTTGTCGAGGAAGGGCTGGACACTGACGCGGTGCATGTCCAGGCCGAGCTCCTCGGGCTCGTGGCCGTACGCCAAGCCGATGAGCTCTGACAGGTAGAAGACCGGCACGTGCACGTTCTCGTTGGCGCGCTGCAGGGCGGCCTGATTGAGGTCGAACTGCTGGAAGCAGCTCGGGCACCCGACGACCATCGCGTCGACGTTGTGGTTCTGCAGGTCGTGCAGCTTACGGCGACAGAACGCAAGCGAGGACTCGCGCTGACCGACTCGGTCGAGCGCACCGCCGCAGCACTGCATCTTCGTGGGGTAGTCGATGACGCGCGCACCAAGTGCGCCGACGAGCTCCTCGAACTTCTTGGGGTGCAGCGGGTCGTCCCAACGAACCGCCGGCTGCGGCCTGAGCAAGTGGCAGCCGTGGTGGACGGCGATGTTCATGCCCCAGAAGTTCTTCTTGGCCTTGCTGGCGATCAGGCCGGCGCCCATGGAATCAGCGAGCCACTCGACGAAGTGCTGCACGTTGGTGGTGCCGTCGTAGTGCAGCCCCTCCTTCTCGAGGCGCTCGTTGACCTCATCGCGCTCGCGCCAGTTCGTCTTGAGGTGGCTCTGCGTCTCCTTGAACGTGGAGTAGCAGCCGTTACACGGCGTGACGAGTCCGAGGTCGGCGCGCTCGATGAGCGCGAGGTTGCGCGCAGCCGCCGTGTAGAACGTATCGGGGTCGTTCGCCTTGACGAGCGTTCCCTCGGGGCAGCAGGTGTGTCCCTCGAGTTCGTGTATGCGGGCGCCGAGGTCGTCGAACATGACTCTTGTCGCCTTCTCGATGAACGGGAACCGCGCGGGGATCGTGCACCCCCAGAAGACCGCGAACTCCTTCATGACGTCTCACTTTCCTTGTCGCCGCCGCAGAAACGAAAAACACCCGCCGAGACCCCTCTGTGGGTCCTGGCGAGCGCCATTGCTCGATTCTTCGGTTCGGCACGTCCTTGTGCCGTTCGGGAAGTATAGCACGCGTTTGGGGCGCGCGGAAACACGCTGGAAACGCAGCGGTTCCGCCACGCCGTGTCCGGGCGCGCCTGGTGTGAACTACTCGGTGGCGACCGAGTCGCTCGCCACGAGCGACGCCCCACCCCAACCCATGAGGGCGGAACCTTGCGCGACGCCCGGGATGAGCCGCAGCCTGTGGGGACCCGCGACAACCAGGATCGAGACGTCTGAGCGCTGCTCGGCGAAGGGTTTCGCCCGCAGCCCGAACCTGCGCACGAGCGACGCGGGTACGACGAGCAGCGCACCCTGCGGCAGCACATCCGGGTCCGCAAGCTGCTCAGCGCCGATGTGGATGTCGGTGCCCTCGGGGAAGTCGAGGCCAGCCAGCGACTGCTCATCAAACGACGTCACTACCAGTGGCAACTCGAGCGAGTTGACCAGCGAGAGTGCGACCTTCGTCGCCAACCCAACGTCAAGCCGTTTGGGAGGCGTGGTGGCCTGATCCAGCCCGAGGACGATCTTCGAGAACTTCTGCGAAGCCATCCGGGCAGCAAGTACCGGGACCGGAGACTCGCGGCCGATGCGCTGGAGCTCGGTGCCCATGAGTCGCGCGAGGGACAGATCCGCGGACTCGAATGGCGAGACGACCATCGTCGCCTTGCGGTCCGAGATAGCCTCGAGTATGGCGCCGGAGTATGAACCCGAGCGACGGATTCGGCTCTCGACGTCGGCGCCCGCAGCCTCGCCCGCCTTGGTGGCCTCGGACGCCCGGGCCTCCGCGGCCTCCATTGCATGCCCGCCCTCGGTCGCGACGGCGACGGGCAGGACGAGGCCCGCATCGCCAGCCGCGATCCCCGCGACAACGCGCATCAACCCGTCCACCGATGCGGTTCCTGCCGGTAGCCCGACGAGCACCGTGTCAGCAAGCGGACGTGACCCGCCCGCCGGAAGCTCCACACGCCGTGCGAAGAAGCGCGTTGTGAGCGACCCCGCGATAATCGAGAGCAGCACGACGAGAACGACGGCGTTGACGATCCGGTCGTCGAAGAGGCCGACGCCTGCACCCGCCAACGTCGCCGCGAGTGTCGCAGCCGCCTGCGGCATCGACATCCCGAGCATCAGGCCCGATTCATTCGTGGTGAACTTGAGCAACCTACCGCCGATGAAGGCCGCGAGCGCCTTGCCCGCGACGAGCGCAGCCATGAAGCCCAGCGCCATCGCTACTGTCGCCGGCTGAATCACCACCGCAGGATTGAGCTTGGTGCCGACGTAGATGAGGAACGCAGGCACGAGGAACGCGGATCCCACGAAGTCGACTCGCTCCATGAGCGGGCCGGCCTTCGGCACGAGTCGGTTCACTCCCAGGCCGGCAACGAATGCGCCGACGAGTCCCTCGATGCCGAACAGTTCGCAGCACGTCGCGCCCGCGGCCATCGCGAGCAACAGGAAGGCGAATCGCATCGCACGGTCATGCCCGAGGCCTCGGAAGTAGCGCTTGCCCAGCCACGGCATGACGATCAGCGAGAGCACCGCCGTTGCAGCGAGCCCCGCTACCACCTTGACCAGCACCGACACCGTCGAGCCACTCCCAGCGGCCTGCCCGGTCACGAGCGCCAGCACCACCAGAGCGAGGGTATCGGTGATGATCGTCGCACCTGCGGTGGTGGTCACCGCGCGGTTCGAGCTCACGCCGGCTTCACGGACGTCAGGCAGCGTCACCAGCGTATGCGATGCCCAGATCGACCCGATGAGAACCGCCGCGAGCGATCCAAGGCCGAGCATGAATCTCCCCTCGGCCATGCCGAGAAGGAACGGAAGCGTGAAGGTCAGGCCGCCGAAGATGAGCGCCGACGTGCGGTGCTTGTTGAAGGTCGCCATGTCGATCTCAAGGCCTGCCTGAAACATCAGATACAGCAGCCCGATGGTCCCGATCGCGTCGATCTGCACCGGACCGAGCAGGTGCAACACGTAGGGACCCGCGATTGTTCCTGCGATGACGAAGCCGATGATGCCCGGCAGTCGCAGGAATCCGGCTATGGCGGGTGCGACGACGATCGCAAGCGCAACGATCGCAACGATCTCGACTGGTCCGATGTGCACGTTGTCCCCCCTGGCAGGCCCGTCTGTCGTGCGTCGCGGCACGTGAAAGAACCGCGGCCGAGAACTGACTCAGTTTAGCGCGGTGACTCCTGCAATGAGAGCGATCACACCGAAGAGCGCAATCACGGCGCCCGAGACACGGTTGACCCATACCAGCAGCGTGTCGCCTGCGGCATGCCGAGCCATGGCCGTACCCGTCGACAGCACGACCCACCATGACAGGGACCCCGCCGCAACGCCCGCAGTCGCCAACAGGGCACTCCCGAGACCCGGCTGCGCGACAAGCCCTGCGCTCGCGAAGACGGCCGCGAACGCCATGACGGTCATGGGATTGGTGAGCGTGAGCCCGACTGCGCTGGCGTACAGAACTCCGAACCGGGAAGCATCGGCGACCTTCGCCGCGTCGTGCGCCGGCGGCGTGACGATGGCCCGCCAGCCGAGCCACAACAGCACGACGCCCCCACCGATCCGCAAGGGCGCCTGCAGGATGATCAGGTACTGCGAGACGGCCGACACGCCAAATGCCGCGAACCCGGCGTAGAGTCCATCCGCGGTGGCGATTCCGAGTCCGGTCGCCAATCCCCCGCGCCATCCGTGTGCGAGTACCCGCTGAATACAGAGCACGCCCATCGCCCCGACGGGCGCCGCAACGGCGATGCCGACGATGTAAGTCCGCAGGAGCAGCGAGGCGGCATCGCTCACTCGGCAGCCGCCTCGCTTGCTAAAACGACCGCCTCGGCGATTTCGCGAAGCGTCTTGCGCTTGTCCATCGCGAGCTTCTGGAGTCGCTTGAACGCCTCAGGCTCGGTCAAGCCGCGAGCCATGAGCAGCCCTTTCGCGCGATCGACCACCTTGCGCGTCTCGAGCCGTTCGGTGAGGTCCGTGACCTCCTCGGCGAGCGACGCGGCCTCCGAGTAGCGCGACACTGCGACCGCCATGGCAGGCATGACGTCTGCCGCCGAGAACGGCTTGACGATGTAGGCCATCGCGCCTGCCGCCGCCGCCTGCTCGACGTACCCGGCCTGCGAGAACGCGGTGACCATGACCACCGGCGCGATTCGCTCCTCGCCCAGTACGGTCGCCGCCTCGATGCCGGTCATGACCGGCATGTTGATGTCCATGAAGACGACGTCGGGCATGAGCTCGCGCGCAAGAGCCACAGCCTCCGCGCCATCGCGCGCCTCACCTACGACCTCATGACCCTGTTCCACGAGCATCTCGCGCAGGTCCATGCGGATGAGCGCTTCATCTTCGGCGATGAGTACACGCACGATGTCAGCCTTTCTGGGGAGCCGAGTCGGATGCCGGCCCGCCGAGCGGAACCCGCACGGTGACGGTCGTACCACGCCCACCGGTGAAGGTAAGCGTACCGCGCAGATCATCCTCGACGACCGTGCGGACGATCGCGAGCCCGAGATTCGCCGATGACACGGCGTCAAAGCCTTCCGGCAGTCCGACGCCATCGTCGCGGACCGTGAGCACGAGTTCGCCTGGCACCCGCCGCATACCGACGTCGACTCGCCCTTGCTCGCGATCGGCCATGCCGTGCTCGAGCGCGTTGTGGACGAGTTCGGCGACCGCCAGGGCGAGCGAGGTCGCCGTGTGGGCGTCCACCTCCCCGGTCGAGCCCTCGACAGCGACGGTGATGCCGCTCCCTTCGCCCACCAGACCGCGTCGGACCAGATCGGTGACCGTGCGCGCCGCAGCGGCAAAGTCGACAAGCTCCTCGTCGGAACCGGCGAGGAGATCGTGCACGACCGCCATCGAGCTTACGCGCTCGGTCGCCTCGGCGAGCGCGCGGCGCGCCTCATCGGTCCCACTGCGTCGTGCCTGGATGCGCAGGAGTGACGCGATCGTCTGTAGGTTGTTCTTCACGCGATGATGGACCTCGCGAATCGTGGCTTCCTTGACCTTGATCTCCGCATCGCGGCGCCGCGCTTCGGTGCGATCCTCGACGAGGACCAGCGCACCAGCTGGCAGGCCGATCGAGCGATACCCGAGAACCCTCTCGGCCACCTCGGTCTCGACATCGACGGCGTCACGGGTGCCCATCACCGGCGATATGCCGAATCCGCCGCCGGGCAGCGACGATGCCTGGCTGCCCGGGAGCGAGTTCTCGACACCCGCGAGCCGCATGATGTTGACCGCGTTGGGAGACGCGTAGGCGACCTGACCCGAGGCGTTCACGCGCATCACGCCATCCCCGGCCGTGCGCAGCGTCGAGAACGGCTCGCCGGTTCGGACGTCGACGAGCGGACCGTCGGCAAGGCTGTCGAGCAGCTCCTCGGCGACGTCCATGAACGCGTTCTCCATCGCGCCCGACGCCTCAAGGACCTGCTCGGCGAGGTTTCGGATCACCACAGCGTAGGGCTCGGGGCGTCCGATCGGCCACGCCGCAGTCGAGTAACTGATTCCGCGAGCGACGCGCCGCCTGCCATGGGACACGATTCCGGTCGACGACAGCGCAGCGTACGCCTCCGGCTCGTCATTTGTGGCGAGCGTCTGACCGACTCGCGTCGAGGCAAAGGGCGCTACAGCGGTGTTGGGCCGTGCGTCGGCGATAACCGCGAGCTTGCCCTTGCCGCGCACCAGTGCCAGCGCGAGGTCGCCGTAGCCCATGTCGGCGATCAGCTGAAGGTTCGCGGCGACGTTAGCCAGGTGCACCCGAGCCGCCTCGGGTAGCGTAGATGTGGGGTCGGTGGCAGCCATGAGAGCAGTATACGCGCAGGTCGCGCGGGCTCGCGGGTGCCGCTATACTCTGCGTTGCCGCGCGAGCCCGGGTGGTGGAATGGCAGACACGGAGCTCTCAAAAAGCTCTGAGGGAAACCTCGTGTGGGTTCGAATCCCACCCCGGGCACCACGCGACGGCCTCTCCGATGCGACTACTCGGTGACGCCCACTTCGTTCCGCGATGCCGCAGCCCGCTCCGACCACACGTAGAGCGGTGCCGTCGCGCCCACGAATACGGCGCCGACGAGCCACCCGAGCGCGATCGACGACTGCTGCGAGAGCCATCCCAGTGCGGGCTGCCCGACTCCGCCGCCAACGTCTCCGAAGAACGCGTCGAGGGAGAGCACCGTCGCCCGCTGAGCGGATGGGATGTTCGCATTGATGTAGGACTGCCTGATCGGTCCCGACACGCCGAACACCACGCCCCACGCCAACCACAAACCCACGACCAGCGAGAACGGCAGCACGCCCGGCTGTTTCGTGAACAAGCCCACGGCGGCGATGCCCGCGACGATCACCGTCTGTGCAACCGACGTCCACGCAAGTACGCGAGCGGGGTCCCTGCGAGCGAGGTCCGAGCCCATGATCGGCTTGACGAGGGCGTTGCCGGCGATGCCGGTCAGCGAGATGCCCGCCTGGATGATCCCCAGCATCCACACCGCGTTCTTCCCGAGCAGATCGAGCACGTACGGCTGCCACGAGTAGAACGCGAACATGTAGAAGACGCCGCCCACAAGCGACACGAACAGAAGCGGGCGTACCACCCTGTCGTGCCACCCGAAGCGCACACCGGCCTCGAGGATGCTACGTGTCTCTCTGGCGAAGGTCGCAGTCGACAGCGCACGACGCTCGAACCCGAGGTCCGCGAAGAGCACCAAGACCAGCACGAACGCGGCAACGAGCAGCGCGGCACGCACGATGTAGGGCAGACCGAGGTTCACCTGGCCGAGAAGGCCGCCGAGGAGCGAGCCCGTGAGCATGCCGGCCCCGAACGTCATCTGGCCCCACGCGAAGACCCGCTCCTTGGGTTCGTCGTATCCCACCGCATCGAGCGCGTCCACGAGCCAGGCGTCGACTGCGCCGGTCTGGAAGGTGAAGCCCAGTCCGATGAGCACGCTGGCGAGACTGAAGCCCCAGAACCCCCACCCGAGCGTCGGCGTCGCCACATACAGCAGCGTCGACGCGAGAATCGTCCCGATTCCAATGAGGTAGGACACCTTGCGACCGAGCGTATCGGCGATAACGCCGGTGGGAACCTCGAAGATGGCCTGTGCAACGAGGTAGATGGAGTTCACGAGCATGACCTGGAAGATGGTCAGCCCACCCACCTGCATCATGAAGATGGTGTTGGTCGCCCAGATGAGCGACGTGGCCAGCGTGAAAAGCAGGCTTGAGGAGATGTACGCACCAATCACGGCACGCGGCGTGTGCGCGGCGCTCATCGACGCACCTGGCCTGTTGCATCGCCGTACGGCTTGGTCATGAACACCCTTTCGCGCTCGTCGCTCTGGGGAACAAGTATTGCAGAGGCGGAGAATCGCGCGTGCCTCGCGCCAACCACACACGACCGAGGAGCCGACCGTGGCGACAGCACAGAACCTACCCGAGAACCTCGACGCTCTCATCGCCACGATGCCGAAGGTCGAGCTACACGTGCACCTCGAGGGCACACTCGAGCCGGAGCTCGCGTTCGAGCTCGCCGCGCGCAACGGCGTCACACTGCCCTATCGCGACGTCGATGCGATGCGTGCCGCCTACGACTTCACCGACCTGCAGAGCTTCCTCGACCTGTATTACGCCGCGTGTGCCGTGCTCGTGACGCGTGAGGACTTCCGCGACCTGACCGTCGCGTACCTGCGCCGCGCGGCCGCCGACAACGTGCGCCACGTCGAGCCGTTCTTCGACCCGCAGACCCACACGGCGCGCGGCATCGAGTTCTCCACCGTCATCGACGGCATCCTCGACGGCCTCGCCGTCGGCGAACGCGAGTTCGGCATCACCAGCGGCCTCATCCTGAGCTTCCTGCGCGACCTCACCGAGCAGTCCGCCGAGGAGACATTGACCGCCGCGCTCCCTTGGCTTAACCGGCTCGTGGCCGTCGGGCTCGACTCGGCCGAAATCGGCAATCCTCCCGAGAAGTTCGCGCACGTGTACGAGCGTGCTCGGGGACTCGGGCTTCGCGCGGTAGCGCACGCCGGCGAGGAAGGCGGCCCGGAGCTCGTGGCTCGGACGATCGACGTGCTCGGCGTGTCGCGCATCGACCACGGCGTGCGTTCGGCCGATGACCCGGAGCTCGTCACGCGGCTCGCCCGCGACGCGGTGCCGCTCACCGTCTGCCCGCTCTCCAACACCAAGCTGCGCGTCTTCGACAGCATGGCCGACTCAACGCTCGCCGAGCTGCTGCACGCCGGTGTGCGCGTGACGGTGAACTCGGATGACCCGGCGTACTTCGGCGGCTACATCGCCGACAACTTCCGAGCGGCAGCTGCCGCGCTCGGGCTGACGACCGCCGACCTGCGCACGCTGTCGGTCAACGCCGTCGAAGCTTCATTCGCCGATGAGGTGCGCAAGGCCGAGCTGCTCGGCGAGGTGGAAACGGCGTTCGCAGCTACGTGATCGCGATGATGACGTGGTCGTCGCACACATCGAGCACGCCCGCAGGGATCTCGCGTGCGAACGTCACCCCGTCGCGCGTGATGCGCATCCGGCAGGGCTCGATCTGCATCAGCATCGGCGCGTGATGCGGACAGATCGCGACCTCGCTACCGGGATCGTGGTCCACCTCGCGCCGACGGACGACAAGCCGATCGATCTCGGTTTGCGAGAACTCGACGCCGTGTGCCGAGACGATCTCGAGACACAGTGCCATCACGCCACCTCCGCCCCTGAGGCTCGCTGGAGAACCTCGTCCAAGGTGCTCGCCATGTAAAACGCCTGCTCCGGAATGCTGTCGCAGTTGCCTGCGCATATCTCCGAGAATCCGCGGACCGTCTCGGCGATCGGCACGTAGCAGCCGGGAATGCCGGTGTACTGCTCGGCGACGAAGAACGGCTGGGAGAGGAACTTCTGGAGGCGGCGCGCCCGCGTCACGACGATCTTGTCTTCCTCGGAGAGCTCCTCCACGCCGAGAATCGCGATGAGGTCCTGGAGTGCGCCGTAGCGCTGGAGGTAGGACTTCGTCTCCCGCGCGACCCGCACGTGCTCGGCGCCCACGTACGCGGGCTCGAGGATCGACGAGCCGGACTGCAGCGGATCGATGGCCGGGTAGAGCCCCATCTCGGCGACGCGGCGGGAGAGCACGACGGTCGCGTCGAGGTGGCTGAAGATCGCCGCCGGGCCAGGATCGGCGAGGTCGTCGGCGGGCACGTAGACCGCCTGCACGCTCGTGATCGCCCCGTCGTCGGTGGAGACGATGCGCTCCTCAAGCGACCCGACCTCGGTGGCGAGCGTGGGCTGGTAGCCGACCTCTGCCGGAATGCGGGCTCGCAGGAGCGAGACCTCGAGGCCGGCCTGCACGAATCGGTAGATGTTGTCGAAGAAGAGCAGCACGTCGGCGTGCTCGACGTTGCGGAAGTACTCGGCGGTGGTCAGCGCGCAGTACGGCACTCGGAAGCGCGCGCCCGGCGGTTCGTTCATCTGCCCGAAGTAGAGCACCGCGCGGTCGAGCACCTTGCTGCGCTGCATCTCACGCCACAAGTCGTTACCCTCGCGCGTACGCTCGCCGATACCCCCGAACACGCTCATGCCCTTGTGCTCGTGGCCGACGTTTCGGATGAGCTCCATGATGACGACTGTCTTGCCCACACCGGCGCCACCGAAAAGGGCCACCTTGCCGCCCTTGGGGAACGGTGCGAGCAGGTCGATGGCTTTCAGGCCTGTCTCGAAGACCTCGGGGTAGGTCCTCACGCGGGCGAACGGAACCGGGTCGCGACGGATCGGCCAGCGCGCGAGAGCGCTCACGGGCCCGAGTCCGTCGGTCGGCTCCCCCACCACGTTGAGCATGCGGCCCTTCACGCCCGGTCCCACCGGCACGCTGATGGGCGCCTGCGTGTCGTACACGCGCGTCCCGCGGGCAAGCGCATCGGTTGAGCCGAGTGCGAGTGCGCGCACCACCCCATCGCCGAGCAGTTCGACGGCTTCGAGCGGCAACCCGCGACGACGATCCCCGACGCGCAGCAGCGACCCGATAGCGGGCAGCTCGCCTCGGAAGCGCACGTCGACGACCGGCCCGGTCACGGCTGCGACCACGCCGTCGCACGCCTCGCGGCTGATCTCCTCGGCGGCGCGCTCGAGCGCCTCGGTCACGACGCCGGCAAGCTGCGGGTCGAGCGTTGGATCGAGCGAATGCGGTGTCTTCTGAGTGGTCACGACGCTGCCGCCTCCTTTCGCATGCGACCCGCGACGAGCACGCCGACAAGATCGGCCGTGATCGACTCGCGACGCAGCCGGTTGTAGTGGATGCGCAGCTCGGCGAGTGCGCGGTCGGAGCGCTCCGACGCCTCCTGCATCGTCACCATGCGTGCCGCCTGCTCGCTCGCGTACGCCTCGAGCAGCACGTCCTCGACCTGGAGCCGCACGAATGCGCCGAGCAGCTCGTGTACGCACGCTGCCTGATCGGGCTCGTAGCACCAGCGCAGGGCGGTCGGCACAGCGGGAACGCCGTTGCCGGCGGTCTCTTCCGGCATGACCGGCAGCAGCCGCACGGTGCGCGGCTCGCGGCGCATGGTAGAGAGGAACGCCGTGTAGGTCGCCCACACCTCGTCGACCTCGCCTGCAAGGAAGCGGTCGGTGGCGAGCGCAAGCAGCCGATCGATCTCGTCATCGGTGACGCCTGCGCGCGACCATCCGCTCGCATCGTCGATTGGGAGTGACGTGGCGCGTCGCAGGTACGTCTCGGCGCGACGGCCCTTCGCGATCGCCGTCACGTCGATGCCGCGCTCGACAAGCGACGCCGCGAACGTGCGCGCTTCTCGGCCCACGGCGAGGTTGTAGCCGCCACACAGCCCGCGATCCGCGCCCACCACGAGCAACAGCGCGCGCGTCACCTGCGGCCGCTCGGCCATGAGCTCCGAGAGCTGGGCGGGGTCGCGTCCGGCAGCGCGCGCAGCCGCTTGCTGGCGCGCGAGCATCTCGCGCAGGCGGGCCGCATAGGCGTGCGCTCCGCGAGCGCGTTCGTGCGTGCGTGCGAGCTTGGCCGAGGCGACGGTCGCGAGCGTGCGACACACCTCGCCGATGCCCTCGACACCCTGCATGCGCTTGCGGACGTCACCGAGCTTCTCCATCGCTCACGCCTCCGCCACGACAGGCGCGGGTGTGCGCTGGGCCAGAAACTCATCGAGTGCGGTACGCAGCGCGGCCTCGGTCGCGTCGTCGAGCCCGGCATCGCCGCCGAGCGACGACAGCACCTCGGGATGGCGCCCAGACATCCACACGAGAAGCTGCGCCTCGACCTCGCAGGCGGCTTCCACGGCCACCTCGTCGAAGTAGCCGTTGACGACCGCGTAGAGCGAGAGTACCTCGGCGCCGAGCCCCATCGGAGAGTGCTGGTCTTGCCCGAGCAGCGCGCGTGCACGCTCGCCTCGGGTGAGTTGGAGCTGCGTGCTCTCGTCGACTTCGGCGCCGAACTTCACGAACCGCGCCATCTCGTTGTACTGCGCGAGATCGATGCGCAGCCGCCCCGCGACCTGCTTCATCGCACGCGCCTGCGCGGTGCCGCCAACGCGCGAGACCGAGAGTCCCGGGTCCATCGCCGGGCGGCGGTTCTCGTTGAACGCACTGGCGTCGAGCATGATCTGCCCGTCACAGATCGAGATCACGTTGGTGGGGATGAACGCCGAGATGTCGCCCGCGAGCGTCTCGACGATAGGCAACGCCGTGAGCGAGCCGCTGCCGCGCTCCTCGGACAGCCGGGCCGAGCGCTCGAGCAGTCGAGAGTGCACGTAGAAGATGTCGCCCGGATATGCCTCGCGGCCCACCGGGCGGTCGAGCAGCGCCGACATTTCGCGGTAGGTCACGGCGTGCTTGGTGAGGTCGTCGTAGACCACGAGTGCGTCTCCCCCGCGGTCCATGAAGTACTCGCCGAGCGCGGTCGCCGCGTACGGCGCGAGGTAGCGGAGCGCCGGCATGTCGCCGGGCAGTGCCACGATGACGACCGTGTACTCGAGCGCCCCGTGCTCCTCGAGCATCGAGACGACTTGGCGCACCGCCGAGGCCTTCTGCCCTATCGCGCAGTAGATGCACGAGACGTTCGCGCCCTTCTGCGCGAGGATCGCGTCGAGCGCCAGCGTCGTCTTGCCGATCTTGCGATCGCCGATGATGAGTTCGCGCTGACCGCGCCCAACGGGCACGAGCGCGTCGATGACCTTCATCCCGGTATGCAACGGCCGGTCGACCGGGCGCCGATCGATGACTCCCGGCGCCGGGCGCTCCACCGGCAGCCACGCCGCCGGTACCACCGGGCCGCGACCGTCGAGCGGCTGCCCGACCGCATCCACGACGCGCCCGAGCACCCCCTCGCCAGCCGGTATGCGCAGCAGATGCCCCGTGCGCCGAACCTCGCCGCCTTCTCGGACGCGTGATTCCCCGCCGAGAAGCACGACGCCGACCGAGCCTTCCTTGAGCGAGAACGCGAGGCCGAGGCCACCGCCCTCGAACTCGACGATCTCCTGGCTGCCCACGTCGCGCAGGCCGCTCACGACCGCGACGCCGTCGCCCACGCGCACGACGCTGCCGGTGTCGAACAGCGGCTCGACGGTGGGCAGTGGCGTGTCGCCGGCGAGCAGTCCGCGCAGGAAGTCGAACGTCTCGGCGGACTCGGTGAGTTCCCCGAGCTCGAAGCGATCGTGCATGGCGCGCGTGATGCCGGAAAGCCACATCCCGCGCGGGTCGAGCACCACGCGCCCGACGTCGCCGACCGCGAGCACCGCGCCCGCGTCCATCGTCGGCGACACCTTCACGTCGAGTGCGAGCTCGCGTCCCGCTGCCGCGCAGACGCCGTCGCGGACCGAGCGCACGATCTCGTCGTCGAGGTGTGTGCGCACGTAGAGGGTGACGCGACCGCCCTCGAAGCCTGCGAGGAGTCGCCTGAGTGCCGCCGCGTCGAGCGCCACAGCGTCGGTGCCGATCGCTCCCGTGTTGGCGGCGGCGGTCACGGCTGCGCGACCTTGAGCCTGAGCGCCACCGGTGCGGCCGCGCCATCCATGCTCGACGTGATCGAGTGCTCGATGAGCTCGCGCTGCTCGGCGGCGGTGAGCCGCTCGTTCATGATCGAGCGCGTCGCCGAACTCACCAGCTCGACGAGCTGCTCGCGCAGTTCGAGTTGCATCTCCTGGCGCTCGGTCGCGAGTGCGGATTCGGCCCGTTCGGTGATCCGGGTGCACTCGGCGTCGACCTCGGCGCGCGTTGCGGCGTCGACCTCGGCGCACTCGGTCGCGGCGTCCTGCGTCAGTTCGTGAGCGCGCGCCTCGGCGGTACGGATCGCGGCTTCAGCTTCAGCCGTCGCGGTGGCAAGCGCTTCGTCGGCCGCGGTGGCGGTCGTAAGATGCGTTGCGATTCGCCGCTCGCGCTCGGTGAGCATGTTTGAGACGAACCCCTTGCGCTTCCCGAACCCAAACGCGACGACCCAGACGATTCCGACGAGGACCAGGAACTGAAGGACCTCAGCGACCAGGCGCAGCGGAGCGTGCGCGACCTCGGTGCCCATCTCGGCGACGATCTCGCGCGCCATTTCGACGATCTCAAGCATCGCGTCCACCCCCTCAGTTGGTCTGGCGGGTCATGAGGCGCTCGACCGTCGATGT
>JAAXWY010000044.1 GCA_013334745.1 Coriobacteriia bacterium | reverse complement strand
TACCCAACGGGCGACTCGCACCCGTCGGCGGCGGGCGACACGGTAGCGACAACGGAGTTCGTGCCTATGCTCAACGCCGCGTACTCGGCGTGGAAGAGCGGCGGATCAGCCGTCCAGACGCCGACGTTGACCCCGCGCGCCTCCACCCTTGGCACGCCGAGCGCCGGCAAGACGCGTCTTTCACACCGCAAGGCCTACGTCTGGCGCGGCAGCGTCTCACCGAAGCAGATCGGCACAAGCAGCGTGAGCATCCGGATCGAGCGGCGTACCAACGGACACTGGGTCCACTACCGGACCACTCCCGATAACCTCAACGATGGCACGGGCGGCTGGTCCAAGTCGCTGCGCGTTGGCCGAACCGGACGCTACCGCCTGCGGTTCCGCCACGCCGATGGCGATCATCGCGGCAAGAACAGTGCTTGGCGCGAGTTCACGGTGTACTAGCAGCCGCACTCGCTCCCGCCCAACGGCACTCGAGGCGGTTCCCATCCCGCCGAGACTTCTCTGGTACGGAGCGCATCGAGCGCGCTACGATGACGCCGGTGACCGCGACGGGGGGAGACGACGTGACCGACCGAAGCGCGACCGAGTCTGCTGAGGCGACAAAGCGTGCGTTCGACCGGTTCGTGAACTTCTCGGATGGCGTGTTCGCAATCGCCATCACGCTGCTCGCGCTCGACGTGCGGCTTCCCGACCCCGGTTTGGGTGCCGATGCCCTGCCACTCGCACCGCAGCTTCCCGCGCTGCTCCCCAACCTGTTCGCGTTCATGCTGAGCTTCGTCGTCATCGGCGGATACTGGGTCGCGCATCGCAGCCTGCTGCGCAAAGTCGAGCGCCTCGATGGCTCGATCGTGTGGCTCAACCTGCTGGTGCTGTTCTTCGTGGTCCTGCTGCCGATCCCGACGCAGATCGTCGCCGAGTACGGCGACACCACCCTCGGCGTCGAGATCTACGCGGGAGCGATGACGCTGACCGGCCTGTCGATCCTCGGGCTAATCGTGTACGCGAAACGAGCCGGATTGACCCAACCCGACGTCGACATGCGCACGTCGCTGATCAAGGCGGGGCTCACCCCGGCGGTGTTCGCCGCGTCGATGGTGGTCGCCGTGTGGAGTCCCGCGATCGCCACAAGCCTCTGGTGGCTCGTGGCGGTGGTCCACTTCGTCATCGATCCGGCGATCGGCGGTGACTGGAGCAAGCTCCAGCGCCGGCGCGCGTAGCTTAGCCGAGCTCAGCGAACGCGCTACGGTCGGATGTAGACCGGATCGCCGACCTTCACGCGACCGTAGAGGTCGAGCACGGTGCTCGGCATCATGCGCATGCAGCCATGGCTGGCGTGGGTCCCGATGCTGCCGAACTCTCCAGGGGGGATGCCGTGCATGTAGATGCCGGGGTAGTTGATCCCGATCTTCGTGACACCCATTGGGTTGCTCGGGCCAGCGGGGATGACCGCAGGCATGCTCTTCGCCCAGTCGCTGCCCGGGTTGATCCACGGCGCGTAGCGCAGCTTACGCATGATCTTGAAGTCGCCGGTCGGCGTGGGGAACGCGGCCCGTCCGGGAGCACACAGGTAGGTCTTGACCAGCTTGTCGCCCTTGTACAGGCGGATCTTGCACTGTGAGAGCGACACGATGATCGCGGTCTTGAAGTCCTTCTCGTGGATCTTGGCCTTGATTGGCTTGATTGGCAGACTCACGATACGGGTGTCGGAGTTGAGCGCTGCGTCCGCCGAAAGAGCGGCGGTGATGGTCGCTGCGGTAGCGGCCTGATCCAGTCGTGCGCCGGGCACCGACTTCTTGATCTTGAACTTGTAGTCGACGATCTTGCGCGACGCGTTCTTGGGCTTGCGGTCGACCTGCGCTGCCGTCTCGGTCACCCAGCTTGCGATTGCGCTTGCATCGACCGAGTACACGGGCTGCACATCGACCGGCAACTCCGAGCCGGTCACCTGGCTGTTGAGCCTCTGGGCGAGCGTGGCGGCACGACGCGGCGAGTACGCCTCAGCAAGCATCGCGTCGGTGTCGATGGTGACGTAGTTCTGCGGGTCGAGAGTCCAGGTCTTGGCGTCCCCGGTCACCGTGACCGGACGCATCATCGGCGTGGAGACAGCGTCTTCGATGGCCTCGCGCGCAGCCGACTCGGTCATCCCACTGAGGTCGACACCGACAACGGTGACGCCGTTGGGCACGAGACCTCGGGCCTGGTAGTCGAAGACGACGGCAAAGGCGAGCGTCGCTGAGAGCATGAGCACGAGTGTCGACAGCAGTACGAGAAGCACTCGGCGTGCGGTGCTCGGAGCTTGCATGCGCGTTCCTCCCGGCAGTGGCAATGATTCAGTGTCGCACGGACGCGGGGTCGCGCGCGAGTACTGTTCCCTTAGAGGTGGCGTAAGCACGAGCCATGCCGCGGAGGCGCTGGATTCGAATCAATTCTGGGCGAGCGGCACGCCGTACTCCGAGAAGAGCGCGCGCAACTCGTCGAGCGTCTCGACGACACATGCCCGACAATCGACGATCGGCTCGAGTTCCGGAGTGCCGGTCTCATCAATCTCACTCACTCGAACGCGCACTTCCTCGCCGGTGACGATGCACTCGATGCAGTGGTCACGAGCCCATGCGTACGCAGCGTCATGGCGCGAAACGAAGAGCAGCAGCAACCGCTCGCCCGCCAGATGCGCGATGGTGCGCATATCCTTCGTGACGCGCATCGAACGGACCGCGCGATCGCGAGCCTCGTGAACGATCTCAGGCCGCATACGGCCGATCTCGGGCGCGAGGACCAACTTCTCCGCGAACGCGGACGCACGGCGCGCATCGACCGGATCGAGCGCGCGCAGAGCGTCGAGGAAGGTGTCAGCGATCGAAATGCGCATGGGGTGAAGGTATCCCACCGAACGGTTTTCGTAACGCGCAAGCCATGACTTGGCACCATCCGTGCTATTGTGTCGCGACAGATAGCGATATATCGCAATCGTCACGATGAAAGGACACTCGATGCACACTCACCACGATCACAACGGCAAGTCCTGCGGTCACGGCAAGCACGGTTTCGGTGGATTCGGGATGCGCGGCTTCCGCCCCCCGTTCGGTCCCGGCATGCACCCCCACGGCTTCGGCGGCCCCGGCCGCGCCCGCCGCGGCGATGTTCGCGCCGCCGTCCTGCGACTACTCTCCGAGTCGCCGATGCACGGCTACCAGATCATCCAGGAGCTCTCGGCCCGCAGCGACGGCGCGTGGAGCCCCAGCGCCGGTTCGGTCTACCCCACCCTCCAGCTGCTTGCCGACGAGGGACTCATCGTCGCCGAGGAGACCGCCGGCAAGAAGGTCTTCAGCCTGACCGAGGCCGGCATCGCGGCAGTCGCCGAGACCGCCGACCAGCCCGCCCCCTGGGAAGACGCCGCGCAGAGCGGCACGGGAGTCGCAGGGTATCGTGAGGCGGTCGGCAAGTTCATGGCCGCCGCGTTCCAGATCGGCAAGACCGGCTCCGCCGAGCAGATCGCGGCGGGTATCGAAGTCATGACCGAGACACGCAAGAAGCTCTACGCGATTCTCTCGGAGGACTAGGCACGCACCGCGACCGGCACGGGGCGCTCCTGCGCCCCCACCGGAACGGTTCGCTCGCAGCCCGTTCGCTTCACACGACGCACCACCGGAGGACGAATGAAGGCGTCAGAACTGCGCGCTCGTTACTGGCGCATCGTGTTCTTCTTCGGCCGAGTCACCCTCGGCTTCATATTCTGGGAGATCTTCCTGCGCCGCATCGGGCTCGGCCGCATGGCGGCGCGAGGTCGCACCGAGCGCAACCGCCGCACCGCCGTTCGCTTCCGGGCTCTGGCCATCCGCATGGGTGGGCTGATGATCAAGGTGGGGCAGTTCCTCTCGGCACGGCTCGACGTCCTGCCACCGGAGATCACCGAGGAGCTCGCGGGGCTGCAAGACGAGGTCCCGCCCGAGCCCTTCGAGGCCATCCGAGCGCAGGCTGAGGCCGAGCTGGGCTCCGCGCTCTCGGAGCAGTTCGCCTTCTTCGACGAGAACCCGCTGGCGGCGGCGTCCCTCGGGCAGGCGCACCGCGCACGTTTGCTGGATGTCGACTCCGCCGAGCAGGGCTTCTCGGAGGTCGTCGTCAAGGTGCAGCGGCCCTACATCGAGGCCGTGGTCGAGGTCGACCTTGCCGCGCTGCGCCGCGTGGGAGGGTGGCTGCGCCGCTACAAGCCGGTGAGCAGCCGCGCCGACGTCGACGCGCTCGTCGAGGAGTTCGCGACGACCACTCGTGCCGAGATCGACTACCTCGCCGAGGCGAGCAACGCCGAGCAGTTCGCGGCGGCCTTCGCAGGCGACCCCCGCGTGCGCGTGCCGCGCATCGTGTGGGAGCGCACCACCCGACGGGTGCTGGTCCTCGAGGACGTGAGCGCGATACGGCTCGGCGACTACGAAGCGATCACCGAGGCCGGCATCGACCGCGCCGCCGTTGCGGCGGTGCTCGTCGAAACCTATATGCAGCAGATCTTCGACGACGGCTTCTTCCACGCCGACCCGCACCCCGGCAACCTCTTCGTCACCCCCCTCGACTCATTCGACGAGGCGGGCAACCGCGAGTGGCGGCTGACGTTCATCGACTTCGGGATGATGGGTCACGTACCGGAGAACCTGCGCGCCGGGTTGCGCGAGGCGCTCATCGCCATCGGCACGCAAGACGGGCCGCGCCTCGTTCGCAGCTTCAAGACGCTCGGAGTGCTCCTCCCCAGCGCCGACCTCAAGCTCATCGAGATAGCCAGCATGCAGGTGTTCGAGCGCTTCGGCGGAATGAGCATGGGCGATCTGCGATCGATCGACCACAAGGAGCTCGTGGGCTTCGGGCTGCAGTTCCAGGAGTTGCTTCTCGACCTGCCGTTCCAGCTACCCGAGGATCTGCTTCTGCTCGGTCGCTCGATCGCGATTCTCTCAGGTATGTGCACCGGCCTCGATCCCGAGTTCAACCTGTGGACCTCGCTGGCTCCGTACGCGGGCAAGCTCGTCTCCGAGGAGGGTGACAGCACCGTCCAGACGTTCCTCGCCGAGGCGACCAAGGTCTTCCAGACCGCCGTCGGACTGCCCGGTCGAGCCGACCGTGTGCTCACGCTCATGGAGCGCGGCGACCTCAACGTACAAACGCCGCTGCTCAACATGCGCGTGCGTGGCGTTGAGCGCGCAGTAGGTCGACTCGCCGGAGCGCTCATCTTTGCGGCGCTGCTCATCGCAGGCGCCATCCTCTACCCCACCGAGCCGACGCTCGCGAAGTGGCTCATGGCGGGATCGCTCCTGCCGCTGATCGGCACGATGATGGGTGGCCGAGGAGGTCACCCGGGGCGCTAGCGGACCGGTGGAGTCCACACCGATTGCACAGATGCGCCCGCTACGCGTCAGCCCAGGTGGCACCGCGTGCGATCGCCAGCACGGTGCTCGCCGAGACGCCAAACTCCGCCGCGACCTTACGCGACGACTTGCCGGTGGCAAGGCGCTCGCGAATCGCCACGACCTGCTCGGCGGTGAGGGCCTTCCCGCGCCGCGAGGTGGCGGCGAGGCGCGACGGTAGCTCGGGGTCGAGCTCGGCCCACGCGCGACCGTGCTTGATCGCGCTGACCATGCTCGCGCTGATGCCGAATTCGGCCGCGATCTCGGCGCCGGCGCGACCCGCTTCGAGCGCGACCATGACCGCGCGCGCCGAGTCGGCGTCCAGCGCCATGCCTCCCGGGGATGCCGTCCGCATGCGCTCACGCAGGTCGTCGTCGAGGGCGTCGGCGCGGCGCTTGCCGCTCTTGATGGCGCCGATGCTCTCGACCGAGACTCCGAATCGCTGTGCGATGGTGGTGTGGCGCTCGCCAGCGGCGATGGACTCGGCGATGGCGCGAACCTGCTCATCGGTCAGTCGCGGGGCGCCGGTGCGCGGCGCTGTCGAGTCCCGATCCGTCACGCGTGCCACCTCTTCCTGAGGCTCGACCACAGAACGCTCGCTCTTCTCGGCCATTCTCGCGCATCCGCGTGCCCGGCGTGAGTGTGCGACGCTTGGCACGCGCCTTGCGCTTCGGGCTCACCCTGGCTTCGATGCCGACTCTGGAGGCACCCATGACCGACCACACCGATACCACAGCGCGCATGCCCGCGCTGTTCCTGGCCCACGGCAATCCGATGAACGCACTCGAGGACAACGCCTTCACGCGCAGCCTGTCCACACTTGCGGCCGACCTGCCGCGCCCGAAGGCGGTGCTGGTCGTGTCCGCGCACTGGCTCACGCGGGGAACGCACGTGCTCGCGTCGGCTACTCCACGCACGATCCATGACTTCGGCGGATTCCCCCGCGAACTCTACGAAGTCGAGTATCCCGCCGCCGGCTCGCCTGAGGGCGCAGAACTCGTGTGTGAACTGCTACCCGAGGCACGTCCCGACGAGTCGTGGGGCCTCGATCACGCATCGTGGACGGTGCTGCGCCACATGTGGCCCGGTGCCGACGTACCCGTGTTCGAGCTCTCTCTCGATGCCGACGCTCCCCCGGCTCACCACTTCGACCTCGGGCGCAAACTGGCTCCCCTGCGTGACGCGGGAGTTCTCGTGATCGGAAGCGGCAACATCGTGCACAGCTTCGCCGGCGTCAGTTGGGAGCCGAACGCCACGCCCAAGCCCTGGGCCGAGGAGTTTGACGCTTGGATCGCCGACGCGCTGGTGCGTGGCGACGATCGCGCGCTGGTCGACTACGAGTCCGCCGGTACCATGGCGCGCCTCTCGGTGCCGACGAACGACCACTACCTGCCACTCCTCTACACCGCGGCGATGCGCGATGAGCACGACGCCGTCACGTTCCCGCATGCCGGCGTGAATATGGGCAGCATGTCGATGCGCTGCGTGCGATTGGGCTGAGCGCTGACCGCTCAGTCCTCGCTTTCCCGCAGCATCTCGTGCGCGATGGGGATGCGGCCACGGGACTCCTGAAACCGAAGCAGGTCGGGGTTGAGGTCGCCGAGGCGGACGCGGTCAAGTGCGTCGGAGTCCTTGAGGATCTTGAACACCGTCCATGAATCATCTGGCTCCGGTAGCCACCCGGCCCCGAGTTTCGCGTGCTCCTCACTGCCGCAGTGGTGAGTCACCACGAAGAGAGCCACCTCGCGCACGAGGTCGTCGATCCCAAGGTGCAGCTCGAGACCGATCACGCGCCCGGCGCTCTTCGCGCCGTGATAGTAGTCTGCGCCGTCGTGCGTGCGACCGATGTCGTGCCACAGCGCCGCGTAGTGCAGCGCCTCGCGCTGCCATGCCGCCACGCCCAGATCATCGGCGAGCGCCATCGCATGCGTCCACACGCGCTGTGTGTGACCGATGCCATGAATGGTGCGCGAAGCGTCGTGGCCATCCGGCCGGATGAACCACGTGGGGTCGATCTCGCAGGTGAATGGAGTTGCAGAGTCATCGGAACCCGAACGCATACGGTGACCTCCCTGTCTCGACGAGGCGAGTATGCCACGCGGGTCTGACACGAACACGAAGCGACCGACCGTCAGATGCTAACCTTATCAATGCTCGGGTGCGTGGGCCGAGCGGCATGAAGGCGTCGCTGCTGGCAAGGGGGGTTCGTGAAGTTCCTTGAGGCCGTCTGGGCGAAGATCTCGCCGTCCATTACATCCAAGGACTCCGGCGTGCCCGAGAACAGCGATTCCGCACCTGCTGCCGCCGCGACCGGCGCACAGCCCCCTCAGGGTCCCGGCCTCACCGGACTCGCCGTGCGTTGTGCTTCTGACCTGCGCGAAGGCATCTTCACAGACCGCCAACGCGTGAAGTGGGTGCTGCTTCAGCCCGAGGTCGAGACACTCGCGCTTCGCTTCGCCTCGCTTGCCGGTCAAGGCGAGGCCCGTGGCGCCGAGGCGCAGGAGTCGCGGCAGTCACTGCACCGGCTGCTCGTCATCGAGCTCCCGTCCGAGTCGCCCGAACACATCGACCTACTACTCGATTCGATTCAGCGGGCTGCACTGCGCCGACGGTTCCAACCGGCCGCTGCGGTGCCACTGGTGGCACCCGCCACCGATGAACCCGAAACGCCTGCGTGGACCGCCGAGGTGCCCGCAGTGGTCGATCCCGCGTCGTCATCACGCCCCGCGCCGGAGCCCGTCTATTCCGAACCCGCCGATGAACCTTACGGCGGCACGTACGCGGCTACCGCCGAGCGCGCAAGCGCACGGCGGGCGTCCGGAGCCAGGGATCTCGATACCGACGAGTCGGCTGTGGCCCCTCTCGAGTACGAACTGACCGCCTTGCCGGGCACCTCAACGGCCGACCTCGACACCGAGCTCGTTCGCGAGTACCTGCGCGGACCCACTCGGAGGCGCTCGGCCGGCGGTGTCTCGGATGTCGGTTTGATCGATGCGATGCGTGAGCTCAAGGCCGTGTCGGGCCCCTCCGGCCGCGAGCGTCTGACGGTGTTGGGTGCGCTCTTCTTCGCGAAGCGGCCCGAGCGCCTGCTCGTGCAGTCGAAGGTACGCTTCGTCGAGTTCCCGGGCGTCGCAGTCGCCACGACCGGAGAGAAGGTCGCCTATCGCTATACCGAGGAGGTAACAGGCACCATCACGCAGCTGATCGCGCGAATGGAGCGGCTCCACAAGGAGCGCTTGGCGCCCGGCGTGCTCGCAGATGGCTTCAGGCTTGAGGAGTTGCCGGCCGTCCCGCTGTTCGCCCTGCGAGAGGCGATGGTCAACGCCGTCTGCCATCGCGACTACAGCCTCGTGGGCGCCAACATCCAGGTGCGACTTTTCGCCGACCGACTCGAGGTCCAAAGCCCGGGCGGCCTTCCCGGACCTGTCACGGTCGAGAACATCCTCACCGAGTCCTACGCGCGTAACCCCCGTGTCGCAGACATCCTCCGAGACCTTGGATACGTTGAGCGGCACGGCCTGGGAATCGACAACATGTACAGCTCGATGGAGGAGGGCCATCTGCCTCCGCCGGAGTTCCGAAACAGCGAAACTTCCTTCACCGTCATCCTGAGGTTCAGGCCCGCCGAGGAGACAGATCCCGAGGCGTGGCTACATGAAATCGGCGCCGCTTCGCTCGACCCGGACATGCAGAAGGCGCTGGTGTATGCCCGCCGAGTCGGGCGGATAGCAGCCTCAGACTATGCGTCGTTCAGTCTCGAGCAAGACAGCCAGACCGAGAAGCGGTTACGCCGCCTCGTCCGGGATGGGTGGCTTATCCAGCACGGCACCGGTACCGACGCCTACTACAGTCTGGGCCCCAAGGCGGACGCGACGCCGCCGTCGCACGATGTCGATAGCCCCCTGCCCGCCGAGGTCGTCAATGCGCTGCCGGCGTCCCAGCGGCGCATCTTCGACATCGTCGCGCGACACGGACGGACGAAGGTCAGCGAGGTACTCGAGATATCGGGGCTCAAGGATCGGCGCACGGTGCAGCGCACACTTGCGGCGCTCGCAGCGCAGGGACTCGTGGTGCGGCGCGCCCGCTCCGCTACCGATCCCAACGCCACGTACGAGGTGAACTGCGAGTTCGGCGGCGAGTGCGAAGAGGATGCTCCCGAGTGACCCGTGCTCAGCTGCGGCACACACCACAGTCTACTGCGGGGTAACTGCGGGGTAGCTGCGGGTTACGGCATCCTAGCTGCGGGTTTGGTGCGGCGTCAGTGCGGGTTCGCGCCCTGGGTAGTGCGGGTGAGCTGCGGTGGCCACCATCGCATATCGACGTGCCTGGAAGCCCCTAGGGAGCCTCGACACCGCCCGCGGATGCTCCGCCGCTCGAACCAGCTTCCACCCCTCCGGGTTGCGCGTTCCCGGCGGTGCCGGCGCCCATCGTCCCACCAGATGGGAGTCCTTTCGCAGCCCCGCCGGACGAACCGGCATCCATGACCGGCGATGATTTGGCATCCTTCGCCGTAATCGCCCCTGCACCCGATGCGTGCTTGCCGCGACCGGAGCCCGACCCCGCAGTCGGCTGATCAGTTTGAGCCGAGACGTTGCCCCCCGATCCCCGCAGTCGCGTCTGAGCAGCGACGCCCTCGGCGCCCGTCTGACCTACTCGAAGGCGGGCGTCGCGTTGGAGGAGCAACTGCTCCCTCAGGTCGCCTGCACGGGCCCGTCTCGTGACCGTCGTCGAATCCGTAGCGGCAACCACAATCATCGACCCTGCCACGGTGCGACCGGCATTGCCGACAGCGGATGAATCCGCACGCTGGGCAGGAAGAGAGACCGTGCCCGCCAAGAGCGACGCCGCCACCACGCTCGCAGCCAGCGGCAGTGTCCAGGAGGCGAACATGGGTCCAGACGGTGCCGCCGCTCCAATCGAGGGCGCGGCTTCCCCAAGGGTGCCGAGAGCGCGCGCGAGCAGCCCCTTGGGCTCTCGCCAGGTCAGTGGGAGCAGCGGCAACAGGCCGCCGAACAGCGGACGGCCCTTGGCATTGCGCGCTTCTAGACTGCAGCTTGCGCATGTCGCGACATGCGATTGCAGCTTCTCGGACTCCGTGTTCGAGATTCCGGAACCCGTTTCCCGGTAGAGGAGCTCGACCGCCTCGCGACATGCCCCTGGAAGATCTCGTGTGCGGGCGTACGCCTTGCCAAACGCATCGCGGGCACGACTGAGCAGGGTGTAGGCGGCTCCGGTATTCACCGCGAGCGCCTCCGCGATCTCGGATACCGACTGGCCATGCAGCTCACGCATCACCAGCACGGTGCGATACCGCGGTCGCATACGACGCAGCGCCAAGAACACATCGTCGGCCTGGGCCTTCGAGAGCGCCTCGTCTTCAGCCGAGAAGTGCACCGCTGTGGCGGCGACTTCGGTTTCCAGCTCGGCGGCGTCTGTCGGCACGATGCGCTGGCGAGACCGAGTGACATCGATGCAGACGTGTCGAGCGACCCCGAAGAGCCAGCCCGAGATCGAGCGGACGCCATCAGCGTCTGCGTTGAGGAGACGCAAGAAGACCTCCTGCGTTGCGTCCTGCGCCGCATCGACTGACATCAGCCGCGCCAGACAGAATGCGAACACGCGCCCGCTGTACCGCCGGTGAATCTCCGAGAAGGCGACGGCATCGCCACGAAGCGCGTGATCGAGCAGCCTACCGTCAGAGTTCCGACGGACTGCAAGCCCGGCAACCGTATCGCGTGCAACGCTCATTCTTCGCCTCCTCGCACGTTCTAGTATGTACCTCGCGTCCAGCCCCACAGAGAGCGTGCACCGTGAATTGCGAATCCACGACGGTGACGCCCTCGGCCGACCGCCCGTGTACCGGGCCGGCCGGCCGATTCGCGTCCCCCGTACACTCACTCACCAACGGAAGTGTGATCACAGGTCAGAGCATCGAACGCGTGCTATGCGCAGCTGCCGTCCTTGAGCTGATCGCGAGTGCGGAGCTGGATACCCGCCAGACAGCTACCGTCCTTGAGCCGGCTACGGGTGCGCTTCTGCAGCTTTGCGACACAGCTGCCATCCTTGAGCTGGTCGCGGGTGCGGAGCTGGATACCCGCCACGCACGATCCGTCCTTCAGCTGATCGCGGACCTTGAGCTGAGTTGCAGCGACGCAACTGCCGTCCTTGAGTTGATCGCGGGTGCGATCCATCGTGCGGGCACCGGCAACCGCTGCAGACCCGGCGACCATGAGCGACGCGACCATGAGCGAGACGGCCAGCAATGTGAATCTCTTCATCTCAACCACTCCACTTCTCCGATGTGCCTACACCTTGAAGTCGAACGAGGAGTGGGTTTCTTACACCTCGCGCGAAGAATTGATGTGGAGTCGCTGGGCGCCTGCAGGCCCGGGCCGAGAGCTACTGCTCGCCGATCGCATCCCTCATCGCCGGCGGCATGCCCATATGACGCGGCTGTGGCGTATCGGAATGCGGCGGCAGCGGCGCTCCGATGGCGGCGGGACGCACGACGCAAGCGGTCGCGCACAGATTGCAGCCGATGCACAGCTTGGTATCGACGACCGGCACCAGCACTCGCCTTCCGCCATGCGAAGGCAGATCAGCGGGTCTCTCCTCTCCCAGAATCGCACCCGCGATCGGGCAGACCTTCTGACAATCCATGCACTGCCGGTTGGAAGCCCACGCGCGACAGCGATCTCGGTCGACCTCTGCCCGCACACCAAGCCCCTGCGCCAACACCTCGTCCTCCGTGGGCGTGTGTAGGGCATCGGTCGGGCAGGACTTCGCACAGAGGTTGCAGTTCAGTGAGCAATGAGGCGGCCGCTCGTCGAGCATCGGGGTCCACGGACCCGCCTCCGAGCCGAACGACACGCTGGGGCGCAGGGCACCGGTAGGGCAGTCGCCGTAGCAAGCACCGCACCTCACGCAGAGGCGGGCGAGTCTGGACTCATCGGTGGACGGGGGGCGCATGATCTCTGCGTGCGCCTGCGCGGCGAGGATCAGCGCTACCGCCAGTCCCATCCCGGTGGCACCTGCCGCCACGAGAGCATCCCTGCGCGAGGGCTCGAACCTCGGCACTGCCAGCCGCGGGACTTCGACACCGAAGGCGTTCGCGTGCGTTTGGCACGCGTCGGTGCACGACAGGCAGGCTATGCATTCAGCCGGGTCTGAGTTGAATCCGCCGTCACGGTCGATGGCGCTGGTCGGGCAGACCTTGCTGCAGCGCGCGCACGATGTGCAGGCATCGGTGTCCACGCGTCGCCGTACGCCCGGCAACTTCGAGACCAACCCGAGCAGACCTCCGAGCGGGCACAGACCGCGGCACCACAGACGGCGCTCGAACAGGTTGAGGGCCAGCACGAGGAGCAGAGGCGCCAGCGAGAGGAATGCGACCGACGGCACGAAGTCCCGGCCTAGGTCCACGCCGACGCTCTGGCTCAGCGCATCGCTTCCGACGAATGGCCTGCCGAGCTCCTGAAGCGGGCGCATGACGATTGTGATCGGGTCGAGGATCATTGGCCCGAGGTTGCCGAACAGGGCTGCCACCAGCACAAATGCTAATGTGGCGAACTTTCCGATGCTCCATCGCGGTGACAGCTTCCTGCGAAACCGCTCGGGTGCCGGCATGACGTCGAGCACCGTCCCGAGCGGGCAGATCCACCCACACCAGGCGCGGCCGAAGGCGATCGTGAACAGCACCGTGAGCAGCGATGCCGCCCAGAACATGATGAACGCACGCGAGGCCAATGTGGCCGCCAAGCCCACCAAGGGGTCAAGCCGCGAGAACAGGCTTGACGGCAGCCACGCCTCGCCGAACTCAAGGGCACTCACGGTCAGCCCCGCGAAGGCCAGCAGGAGCAGCAGTTGAACGACCCGGCGAACGCGTGATCGTGAGAAGGTCACGCTGACACCAACCGCCTCATCGCACACCGTGTGACGCCATCGGCCACTCGATTTTCCTTCGGTCGGTCGAAGCGTCGGCGCATTCATCGAACACGCGCCAGCCGCTGAGGGAGCGTACGTATACCCCTTAGGGTATCACACAGGGATGCGTTGAACTGACCCCGGTCGAGTGAGCCGCACCTGGGTCTTGGGTGGCGTCACCGGTTCAGGCGCGAGCGGGATCACCTGCAAGCGCTCGAGTGTCGGTCTCACGCGCTCCCACATGCTGCCCATGAAGCCGCCGATCGGAACGATGAAGTAGAGCAACAACGCGACGATAAGGACCACGGCGACCACTCGCCACAGAAACCGGAAGAGGGGCCGCTCGTGCCACAGTGGCGGCCCGTCGTCCTCGGCGGCCTCGAACTCCTCCCACGACGGCTCGCGCATCAGGCGATCGCCTCGAGGATCAGAACCTCGTGAGGCTGCAACTCGATCGCCGCAGAGTCTGCAGGGGTGCCGGGCTCACGATGCGTCGAGATCGCGGTACGCCACGTGTCCCCTGCACCGAGCGCGGCTGTGTACAGGCCCAGCGGCCGTGCGGTGAAGTTCAGCGCGACCGCGAACTTCTCGGCGGCCGACTGGCGGACGTAGGCGTAGACGCCTCGTGGCACGTCTTCGATCGCTCGGTAGCTCCCCGAGTTGAGCGCGGGTGTCGCCGATCGAAGCCGGATGACGCGCCGATACCAGTTGAGCAGCGAGTCGGGGTCGGCCTCCTGCGTGGCGACGTTGCGCTCGGGATGCGACGGATCGACCGGCAGCCACGGCTCGCCGCTCGAGAAGCCGGAGTTGTACCCGCAGTCCCACTGCATCGGCGTGCGAGCGCCGTCGCGACCTTGCGAGAGCGGCCAATACCTCGTGCCGAGCGGGTCCTTCATGATGCGCCACGGCACCTTGCTCATGGGCATGCCGATCTCTTCGCCCGCGTAGATGATGGGCGTGCCACGCAAGGTGAGCAGCATCGCAGCCGCCACCTTCGCTCGAGCGTCGGCGTGAGGGCCGCCGCCGTGGCGGCTCACGGAGCGCACTAAGTCGTGATTGTTGAGGTAGTAGCAGGGCCACGCGTCTGTGGGCAGGTTCGCCTCGAGCCACCCCACCGATTCACGGAATCCCTCGGCGTTCCACCGGCGACGGGCGAAGTCGAGGTAGAACGACAGGTGCAGAGCGTCGTTGCCATCGCCGAGATACTCGGCGACGTCCTCGCTGACGTCGGTGAAGACCTCGCCCATGAGCGCGCGGTCGGCGTAGCCATCGGCGATGCGCCGCATCTCGCGCACGGCCTCGACACTCTCAGGCTGCGAACGGTCGTAGATGTGTTCCTGCCAGAAGTACGGCCGCCGGCCGATGCGCCGCGGGTTGTCTCGGAACTGCTCGTCCTCGTAGAGGAAGTTGATGAGGTCAAGCCGAAAGCCATCGACGCCCTTGTCGAGCCAGAAGCGCATCACGTCGAACATCTCGGCTCTGACCTGCGGGTTTCGCCAGTTGAGGTCGGGCTGGAACGGCAGGAACGCATGGTAGTAGTACTGCTTCGTCGCCGAGTCGTACTGCCACGCTCTGCCTTCGGCCACCGACACCCATCGGTTGGGTGGCCGACCCGCACCCCTCCCGTCACGCCAGACGTACCAGTCGCGCTTGGGGTTGTCGCGCGAGGAGCGCGACTCGGTGAACCACGGGTGCTCGTCGGAGGTGTGGTTGAGTACGAGATCGGTCATCAGCTTGATGCCGCGTTCGTGACAGTCATCGAGAAGCGAGTCGAAGTCGGCCATCGTGCCGAAGCGCGGGTTGATGCCGTTGTAGTCGGCAACGTCGTAGCCGAAGTCGCTCATGGGCGACGGGTTGATCGGCGTGAGCCAGATCGCATCGACGCCTAGCGACCCCTCGGCACCTGACAGGTGGTCGAGCTTGTCGCGTACGCCGCGCAGGTCCCCGTAACCGTCGCCGTCTGAGTCGGCGAAGCTGGCCACCGGAATCTGGTAGATCACGCCCGTCTTCCACCATGGATGGTTCGACAACCGAGGACTCCCCTGCCCGCAATCTCGTGTCCCAAGAAGCATACCTCAGTCCACCGACAACATCCCGCTCCTGATTGACTCGGGACTTCAGTTTTCTAAGTTGATACTTGATTTTCTTAAGCCATGCATCTATAACGGTGTCATCAAGTCAACAACAAGGGAGCGCTTGATGAGCAACGAGTGGCACGAGCTGACCGATCTGACTGCGGAACGAGCGTTCCTCGTGACCGAGGTGCGCCTCGAAACCGGCATCTGCATCCAAGGTGAGTTCGAGCTTCCGCCTCTGGCGCGGCTGCGCTACGAGGATCAGGTCTTCATCTCGGAGTTTCTGCGTAGCCACGGCTCGATCAAGGACATGGAGAAGGCCTTCGGGATCAGCTACCCCACAGTGAAGAACCGCCTCAACCGCATCATCGAGCAGTTGCAGCTCGTCCAGATCGACGTGGCTGCTCCCGCAGCGCAGCCCGACGACGCGCTCGACCTGCTCGAGCGCGGCGAGATCTCGGCAGAAGAGGCGGCCGAGAGGCTGCGGCGATGATGCTGCCCCCGGCCATCCTCGACCTCGAGGTCGCCCCGCCCGACCGGCGTCGTGTGCGCGTGTGGTTGCCGCTGTTCCTACTCTGGCCGCTCGCGCTGGTGCTCGTCGTCCTCGCACTCGTATGCACCGTTCTCACCGACTTCGTACTGATCGTGATCGGTCAGCGTTACCACCACTACACCGTCCTGCTGGTTCGCAGTCTCGGAGTCATGTGCGAAACACGCGGGATGGTCGTCCGCATCAACAACGGAACGACGACCGTCAACATGACGGTCCGATGAAGGGGAGTGCTACCGATGAGTGAAGACCGCAGCAGAATCCTGAACATGCTCGCCGAAGGCAAGGTCACCGCCGAGGAGGCCGAAAGGCTGCTCGACGCGCTCGACTCCCGCACGGGCGCGAGCACCGACGCAGGCTCGTCGCCGATCAAGGGCGATCCCTCCCCCCTGCTCGAGGCGCTTCCCAAGTTCCTGTACGTGAAGGTGAACTCCGAAAACGGCGACACCGTGGACGTGAAGATCCCCATCGCGCTCGTTCGCTCCGGCCTCAAACTCACGTCGCTCATCCCGCCGCAGGCGATGGACCAGATCAATGACTCCATGTCCGAGCACGGCATGTCCATCGACTTCTCCAACCTCAAGCCCGAGGACATCGACGAACTGGTACAGGCCCTGCGCGAGATGGAGATCAGCGTCGACTCGGCCAACGGCGACAAGGTGCGCGTCTACTGCGCATAAGCTCGGCAGGCGCCAGTGAGACGCGCTACTTGCCGGCCTTCGCTGCAGCTTCGGTGTGACACGAGCAGCTCATCGACGTCGCCTTCTCCTGCGACACGGGGTGCTCCTTGCCGATCACTCCGGCCATGAGCTGCTCGTTGGTGAGTATCGGCGCCTTCTTGAACATCGCGCACCCGCCAAGAAGCGAGGATGCGGCGGCCAGCGCGATGAGCAGCGCGGCGAGGGCTGTGCGGGATGTGCGAACCATGGACGCTCCTTGTGTTGGGGCATTTTGCATGCGCAGCAGAATGCCATGGACGGTACGGTGCGGCAACCGATGTCGTGGATCCTGCCTATCCGGCGGAACCAGCGTCTTCCATCTCACGGATTGCCGTGAGCACGGCCTCGGCATGACCCTCGACCTTCACATTGAGCCACACGCGCGCGATCGTGCCGTCAGGCCCGACCACGAAGGTTCGGCGCTTTGCCGCGATTCCGAGCACCTCTCGGGCGCCGTACGCGTCGATGATCGACTTCTCGCGGTCGGGAATGAGCGGGTACTCGAGACTGAACGTATCGACGAACTTCTGTTGGAGCTCCGGCTTGTCGGCGCTGACCCCGAGAATGACGGTGTTGAGCTCGTCGAACTGCGACTTCCTAGCCTGGAAGTCCTTCGCCTCGTGGCATCAACCGGGCGTCATCGCTCGCGGGAAGAACCAGATGACGACGTACTTCCCGAGTTGCTCGGCAAGGTCGAAGGAGTCGCCACCGATGGTGGTGGCATTGATTGGTGGTGCGATGTCGCCGATCTCGAGCTGCTTGGCTTCAGGCATGGCTGATCCTCCGTGATGGCGGGCGTTACCTCTATATGTACCGCAGTTCACCTCGATCGAGCGGGCCCCTCCGCGGAGGGCCTGCGGCAGCCGAACCAATGCGCACAGCTCGCTCACTTCACGTTCTCCCCGTATTCACGCGGCGGATTCAGGCTCACTACATCGGGAGAAACAGTCTCCCGCATCACATGGAGGTGAACAGCATGAGCGCTACATCGAACCGCACCGCCGTCCTCATGACGGCCGCATCGCTCGCACTCCTGCTCGCAGTACCGACCGTCGCGTCCGCTTACTACGATGACGCCCGTCTGGCCGTCAGGGCACGCGGGGCGGTCGCAGCCGTCGCAGCCCGCACGGCGCCGGCCGTCGCTACCCCGGTGGTCAGCGATGCCGCTGCCGTCGCCGACGCACAGCTCGCCGAGGACCTGAGCTTCATGCGCGAGGAGGAGCGTCTCGCCCACGATGTGTACACCGTACTCGCCGAGAAGTGGGGCACCCCGGTCTTCGCGAACATCGGGAAGAGTGAACAGAAGCACACCGACACCATGGCGACGCTGCTCGCCCGCTACCAGGTCGCCGACCCGGCCGCCGGTGCCAAGCCGGGCGTGTACGCCTACCCCGAGCTGCAGACGCTCTACAACGACCTCGTAGCAAAGGGCTCGACTTCACTGACCGACGCATTCGAGGTCGGCAAGGCCATCGAGGAAGTCGATATCGCCGATCTCGACACCCGGATCGCTCGGACCGACGAGGCCGACGTGGTCGCGTCGTTTGAGAACCTGCGCGCCGCTTCGGTCAACCATCTGCGGGCCTTCACCAACCAGCTGGCTGGGTCTGCCGGCGGCGGCGCGGGTGCTAGCGGCGGCTCCGGTGCCGGTGCGGGTCGCGGTGCCGGCCGCGGCGCGGGCCGCAACTAGCGAGAT